>JAFGXO010000009.1 GCA_016936595.1 Bacteroidales bacterium
CGATTTAAAAAAAAAATGTTTATTTTTGTTAAAATTTTAAAACTATGAAAAAATACTTTTTTCTACTATTTTTTGTTTTAACTACTAGTTTTACAACAAATGCTCAACAATGGAAAAGAAATCCCGCTTCAATAGTATATGGAAACGGAACTAATAATTTTATGGGAGACCTTGGGGGCGGCAAAAAAATAGGAGCTCATTTTTTTGGTATTAGAGACCTTGATTATCAAGTTACTAGACCTACTTGGCAATTAGGATATCGTTATAGATTCCATGAATTTTTTACATTTAGAGTTAATTATTCTTATGCTTTAATATCAGGGAAAGATGCTGCATCGGGGTCTTTTGACAGACGTGCAAGAAACTTAAGTTTTAGAAGTGGTATTTATGAACTTACTACTCAGGTTGAATATTATTTCATTAAAGAAAAAGGAGCTCAAAAATCTTCATTTAACAGTTTAAAAGGATTTACACCTTTATCTGCTTATGTTTTTGTAGGTGGTGGTGCCCTTTATTATAACCCTAAAGCAAAACACCCCGAAACCGGTAAATGGATAGCTTTACAACCACTTGGAACCGAAGGACAATTTGCTGTTAATTCTGATGGAACACAGTTTAATTATACCAGTTCATACAGAGATGCCGAAGGAAACTTTGCTCCGCTTACAACCCCAGAGCCTTACAAAAGAATAGCCGGAGTTATTTCTATGGGAATAGGAGTAAAATACGACTTGAATAAGTTATGGTCTATTGGATTAGAAATTTCAAATAGATATACATCTACCGATTATCTTGATGATACTCACGATAAATATTTTAATTACAGTCAATATGGACTTACTCCTCCATCTGAATATACAACTCTCTTTTCGGACAGACATTTAGTTGTTGATTATTCAACCAATACTGTAATTGAGGAGCCCGGAACACTTTATTTATCAGGAAAAACAATGAGAGGTGAACCAGATTATAATGATGCTTATATCTTTGCGATCATCACTGTTTATTATAAACTTGGAGGTTCAGGAAGTCAAGGAAATCCTAAGTATAGAGGTTCTCGTTTTTAATACATGTTTTATAAAATTTTTTATCTAAACAATAATAACTTTACTAAATTAGTTTTAAGAATAAAGTTTATAACATGAAAAAGTTTTTTGTATCAATAATTCTGTTTTTTGTATCTGTGAGTCTTTTTGCTCAAGAAGGAGGTTTAGGTTTTTTCTTAGGTGGAAGTTACTATGTTGGTGAACTTAATCAACGAAGTGTTTTTTATCAACCTTCTCCGGCTTTTGGTTTAATGTACAGACATAGCTCTAACGAAAGATGGGGTTTTAGAATAGAAGGGAATTATACTAACCTTAAAGGCAATGATTTAGTTTCATCTAATTCATACCAAATTCAAAGAAACCATAGTTTTTCTACCAAAATATGGGATATTGGAGCTCAGGTAGAGTTAAATTTTAAAAACTACGAAACCGATAATTTGTTTTACGATTATTTTACTCCGTATATTGCTACAGGTGCTCTGTTATCTATCATTCCTGATTCTGATAGACAATTTGAAGTTGCTATACCTATTAGTTTAGGTTTTAAATATGCATTAACAAATACGATAACCGCAGGCTTAGAATGGAATTACAGATGGACAAATTCTGATAGAATTGACAGATTACCTGATGATAATTTTCTTTTACCCTACAAACAATTGTCAAATAATCCCGATACTGATTGGTACTCATTTGTTGGTTTAATTGTAACATTTAGAGTTTTTAAAGAAACCATGACTTGTCCTGCTTTTTAATATAAAAGTTTTACAAATATTTAACCTCTGTTAATCAGAGGTTTTTTTTTGTGAGTTTACTATTTGATTTTTTTTGCAAAGAAAACATAATTTAAAAAATCTTTATAGATCTGATTTTCTGCAAAATTGAATAACAATTTTATTGATTTTTTCTTGCATGATTTCTTGTTTATCAAAAAATACTTTTGTTAATTATTAATTGAACAAAGTGTTGGCTTTATTAAAATTTTTAATAATATAAAAATAAAAATACTAATTTAAAACTAAATACTACTTTCTTGTTGTTTTGTGTTTTTTTAACTAAAACTATCCAAAAATTTACTTAAGTACTTAAATTTTTATATAAGTTTGTCATTTGAAATTAAAAAAAACAAAAATTTAAAGTTAAATTTCCTTCAATTTCCTTAATTAAGCATAAATAATAAAGTAAGTTTTAAAACTTAATGGATTTTTCTTGAATAAATTTTTATTTTTGCAGACCAAAAACAACATTATGTCAATTGTTGAAAATAAAATAATTAATCTGCCCGAGCATGTAGCTGTTATTATGGACGGTAATGGGCGTTGGGCTAAATTGCAAAACAAAGAACGTTTTTTTGGTCATCAACATGGTGCAGAATCTGCAAGAGTAATTTCTGAAACTGCTTCAAAATTAGGAATTAAATATCTTACATTATATGCTTTTTCTAAAGAAAATTGGAATCGCCCTAAAGACGAAGTATTTGGTTTAATGAATCTGTTAATTCAGGGTGTTAATGATAATTTAGATACAATAAATAAGTTAAATATAAAATTAACAACAATTGGTGATTATGAAAATTTGCCTGAAAATGTGCGTGATGCCGTAGATAAATCTGTTAAATCAACAAAAAACAACTCAGGCTTAAATTTAATTATTGCATTAAACTATGGCAGTAGGTGGGAAATGATTAATGCAGTTAAAAATATTGCCTTAGATGTTAAAAATAACAAAATTAAAGTTGAGGATATTGAAGACGAACTATTTGCTAATTATTTGTTAACTAAAGATATACCTGACCCTGATTTGCTTATTAGAACAAGCGGAGAATTTAGAATTAGTAACTTTTTGCTCTGGCAACTGTCATATTCAGAGTTGTATTTTACATCATGCTACTGGCCTGAGTTTAGAGAAGAACAATTTATGGCTGCATTATTAGATTATTCAAATCGAGAAAGAAGATTTGGGAAAACATCAAAGCAATTAAAGAATTAAATATAAAAGAACAATAAATTACGTATGCGAAAGATTTTTATTATTTTAAGTGTTTTTTTTATGTTAGGTAACTTTGCAAAAGCACAGCCTTACATTGACTATACAAACCCCAAACAATATACTATTATCGGAATTAGTGTATCAGGTATTCAATTTTTAAGTCAAGATGCTATTGTTGTTTTATCGGGCTTAAATATTGGCCAAACTATTGATGTGCCGGGTAGTCAAATTTCAAATGCAATTAATAAATTATGGGGGCAAGGCTTGTTTTCTGATGTTAAAATATCGATAACAAAAACTCAAGCAGATAGTATTTGGTTAAACATTTATTTACAAGAACAACCCCGCTTAAATAAAGTTTATTTTTATGGAGTAAACAAATCTCAAGAAAGTGATTTGAGGGATAAGCTCGGATTATCAACCGGTAAGCAAGTAACAGATAACATGTTACGAACAACCGAAATTCTTATTGGAGAGTATTTTGCCGATAAAAGATACCCTTTTGTTGATGTTCAATTTAAAGTTGTTGACGATACACTTTATCAACAAACTGTTAACTTAGAAATATCGATAGATAAGAAAAATAAAGTAAAAATTAATGATATTATTATTAGAGGTAATACCGCCTTTAGCGATGCAAAAATTAAACGATTTTTAAAAGACACAAAACAAAAAAACTTTTTAAGATTTTGGAAACCTTCTAAATATATAAAAGATACCTATAAAATAGACAAAAGAGGAATTATTGCAAAATATAATCAGCAAGGTTACAGAAATGCTAAAATAGTTGAAGATTCTGTTTATAATGTTTCTGATGATAGGCTAAATATATATATTAAAATTGACGAAGGTGAACAATTTTACTTTAGAAGTATAGAATGGGTTGGTAACACAAAATATACCAGCGATCAATTAACAAAAATACTTGATATATATCCAGGAGATGTTTATAATCAATCCCGCTTACAAGATCGATTATATGTTGACGAAAATGCCGTTGGTAACTTATATTACGATCAAGGTTATTTGTTCTTTTCGGCTACACCTCAAGAAATGAATATCGAAAATGATTCTGTTGATATAAGAATTTTTATAACCGAAGGGCCTCAGGCTCACATCAATAATGTTCCAATTAACGGAAATACTCGTACAAATGAACAAGTAATCAGACGCGAACTTAGAACTTTGCCCGGAGAATTGTTTAGTAGAACAGATTTAATTCGTTCGGTTAGAGAACTTGCAAATATTGGCAATTTTGACCCCGAACAATTAGCTCCAACACCAATCCCAAACCAACAAGATGGAACTGTTGACGTTAAATTTGATGTTGTTGAACGTCCTAATGATGTCTTCGAACTTTCAGGTGGATGGGGATATTACGGCTTTATGGCTCAAATTGGAATTACTTTTAATAATTTTTCAATGCAAAATATTTTTAAACCAAAATATTGGGATCCTCTTCCAATGGGTGATGGTCAAAAATTTAGTGTTTCGGCTCGTGTTGGCGGAATAAGATATCAAATGTACAGTTTATCATATACTAATCCTTGGTTTGGAGGCAAAAAACCTAATTCGTTTACTGTATCTTTATATTATAACAGAATGACTAATGCTTCTTATACAGGAGTGGCTACCGCTCATTTTAATGTTATTGGAACTACTGTTGGATTAGGCCGACGACTAAAAAAACCAGATGACTACTTTGTTTTATCGCATTATTTGAGTTTTGATAGATATATGATTGATGATTATCAATCTTATATTGATGCTCCTAACGGCTCTTATAACATTATTAGCTTAACAAATGTTCTTTCTCGTTCGTCAACTGATAACCCACTTTACACTCGTAGCGGATCAGATATTAGTCTCTCTTTAAAAGTTACTCCACCTTATTCTTTTATTTTTGGAAATCAAATTTGGAATGGAGGAGCAGATTCGTTGAAATTTAAATGGGCTGAATTATACAAATTTAATTTTAAAGCTTCGTGGTATAATGAAATTTTCAAAAATTTTGTTATCATGACTAAATTTGAATATGGAATGTTAGGCTATTACAATAAAAACATTGGTTATACACCATTTGAAGGTTTTGACGTAGGAGGAAGTGGCTTTGCCGGATCTTATACTTTTGGAGTAGATTATGTTGCCTTAAGAGGTTACGACGATCATTCGTTTACACCCGATGGAAATTCTGCTAATTTATATACTAAATATACTGTAGAATTTAGATATCCTATTATATTAAAAGAAATGGCAACTTTATATGTGTTGAGTTTTCTCGAAGCCGGAAATGCGTGGTACACTATTAATGACTATAACCCGTTTGATGTTCATAGATCTGTGGGGGTTGGTGCAAGGTTATTTGTTCCTATGCTTGGATTGGTTGGGCTTGACGGCGGTTATGGATTTGACCCTATCCCCGGACAAGCAGGTGCTGCCGGCTGGAATTATCACTTTACATTTGGTCAACAATTTTAATATTAATTTCTAAAACTAAAAAAAATGAAAAAATCAGTATTATTTTTAATGATTGGTGCATTTGCGATTATTGCTTTTGCTTTTTATAATCCAATGAACGAAACTAAAGTTGGACACATAGATTCTGAATATGTATTTTCTAAAATTCCTGCTTATCAAGATGCTCAAGATGAACTTGAAAATCTTTCTAATCAGTTTAGAGCTGAAATAGAGGCTAAATATAAAATTGTTGATTCTTTATATCAAGCCTATCAAAAAGAGGAAGTTTTATTGCCTCACGAAACTAAAATATTAAAACAAAATGAAATTATTGATAAGGAACAAGAGGCTAAAGACTTGCAACAACGTTATTTTGGTCAAGGTGGTTTAATGGACGATAAACGCGAAGAACTTCTTAAACCTATTCAAGATAATGTTTATACTGCTCTTGAACAATTAGCTACAACCGGAAATTTTGATTATATTTTTGATAAAACTACCGGCGAAATTCTATATGCTAAAGATGCTAAAGATCAAAGTGATGCTCTTGTAAGACAACTTGGATATTAGTAAAGTTGAAGTTTTATACAAACAACTCGAAACCTCAAATATGGAACTTAAAACTATAAAAAATAAAAAAAAATAAATAAAAACAAGAAAGATTATGAAACGAATTTATCTAACCATCATTGGATTAGTATTTTTGAGCTCATTGAGCTTAAACGCTCAAAAAATAGGCTACTGTGAACTCGAAAGCATTATTACAATAATGCCTGAATATCAACTCGCTCAAGCTAAATTAGAAGGAGAAGTTAGAGATATTGAATCACAAGCCGAAGAAATGCAAGTTGAATTTAATAATAAGTACCAAGCCTACACCGATAATGCGGCATTAGCTACAGGTGCAACCGGAAAATGGAGTTCTGCTATTCAGGCTGTTAAAGAACAAGAACTTGCTGATTTACAGCAACGTATTTCTGATTTTCAATCAACTGCACAACAAACTTTACAAATGCGTCAGTTTGAATTACTTGAACCAATTACTGCAAAATTAGATTCTGTTATTGATGTTATTATGGTTGCCGAAGGAATTACATTTGTTGTTAAAGATTTAAGCGTAATGCAAGTTAACAAAGCTAAATGTATTGATGTTGGTCCGATGATTAAACAACGATTAGGATTACAATAATTTTCGTTTTTAACGTTTATATAACTGTCTAATTTTATAATTTAGGCAGTTTTTTTTAACCAAAGTTTATGAAAATAGGTGTTTTTGATTCAGGATACGGTGGATTAACAGTTTTGAAAGAAATTGTTAAAATATTGCCACAATATGATTACGTTTATTTGGGGGATAACGCCAGAACTCCTTATGGAAATCGCTCATTTGAAACTGTTTATAAATATACACTTGAAGCAGTAAAATACTTGTTTAGTGTTGATTGTAAGCTTGTTATATTGGCGTGTAATACAGCTTCTGCAAAAGCTTTACGTTCAATACAGCAAAACGACTTGCCTAAAATTGCTCCCGATAAACGAGTTCTTGGTGTAATACGCCCAAGTGTTGAGGTAATTAATAAATATTCAAAATCCGGACTTATTGGAGTTCTTGCAACAAGCGGAACGGTTGCTTCTAAGTCTTATGTTTTGGAAATCAATAAAATATCTCCGCATTATAAAGTTTACCAACAAGCCTGCCCTATGTGGGTGCCATTGGTTGAAAATAATGAGCACGATTCTGATGGTGCAGATTTTTTTGTTAAAAAATGTATTGATAAATTATTATCCCAGGATTCAGAAATTGATACTGTTGTATTAGCTTGCACTCATTATCCTTTGTTGCTAACTAAGATAAAAAAATATTTACCTAAACATATTAAAATTATATCACAGGGTAAAATAGTAGCTCCCTCGTTAAAAGATTATCTTTTTAGACACAGCGAAATTGAAAATCGCTTGAGTAAAAATGGGGTGTGCCAATTTTTAACTACCGATATTCCTGTTCTTTTTGATAAAAAGGCTAAAATTTTCATGGGTAAAACTAAAATAAATAGTGCAAAACAGGTATTTTTTGATTAGTTAAATTTTCTAATAACAGAAATCATTCCTCTAATATCTAATAAATTATCAATTATTTCTTTTATTTCTTTAGACTCTTTTACGTATATTTCAAGATGTCCTTTAAAAAATCCCTCTTGATTTTCAACTTTAATTTTATTGATGTTTTTTTCTAAAGTAATTGTAATTGCGTTTATTATATCTTTAAGCATACCAATTCTGTCGGTTCCTTCAACTTCAATTTCGGTAATATAAGTTTGAACGCCTTCAAATTTTCCCCATAAAACTGTAGTTGTGTTTTCAGAATCGTTGGCTCTGTAAGTTAAAGCTTTTTGGCAATTTTCGTGATGTATAATTAACTGATTATCAATTCTTTTATATACCATCGCTTTGTCGCCGTAAACAGGTCTGCAACATTTAGCTAATTTAAAATTAATAGATGAATTTAATTCAAAAGGTTTTTTGCGATTAATATAATGATTTTGAATATCTTTAGAATCTTTAGTATTGTATATTATTGTTTCTTCTTTTTTGAAATAATTTTTGAGAGATGTTCTGGCTCTTGAGGTTATAACAAAATCTAACCAATTTGCTTTTGGAGTTATATTTTCATCAATAATAATTTTAACAACCTGAGTATTTTGGAGTATGTAATTACGTTTAACTTTCATATCTTGTCCATCAATAACACCTCCAAGACATTTTAATCCTAAATTTGTATGAATTTTAAAAGCAAAATCCAGAATAGTAGAGCCTTTTGGTAATTCGATTATATCTCCCTTTGGTGTAAATAAATGTAACATTCCGGTGCTTTCCCCTCCATCGAGAGTATTAATAATCTCGCTCAAATCTTCGCGGATTTGTTTTTGAAGATTAACAAGTCCCGGTGCATTTTCTTTGTTTATCCAACCACGGTCGGCAATAATGCTGTCTTTTTTAGACATTATCTGAATTTCTTGCCATTCGCCATTGTACATTACATCAAAAACAAGAGCACTAAATCCATTTTGTTTTGGGTGTATTATCCAGTCTCTTAGCGAATTATCTTTTTCGTAATAGTCTGATGTAATTTGTAGGTATAAATCGTAAGCAATTTTTCGTTTAACCTTTATTTCCTTATTCTTGCATTTACTATTAACATCAATAATTATTCTGGTTGATGTATAATTATGAACATTAATAAATTCTTTTCGATATTTTTTTATTTTATTCCAAACGCTGTACAATGAACGTTTTGTTGTGCTAATTTCAAAATCATAATCACTTATAAGTAGTTGCTGTAATTTTTTTTGAAAATCTTGGTTTTTTTTCTTAATTTTTTCAATGTTTTTTTCTTTAATTTCAACTAACTGGTTGTATTCTAAAGGGTATAAATATTTAAAGCTTAAATCTTCGAGTTCAGATTTTATGTTCCATAGTCCGGCCATACCTGCTAATCTGGAATAAATATAAAGATTTTCTGAGGATTTTATTTTTTGCGAGTTTTCGGGCATGTCGTCCATTGTTCGCATATTATGTAATCGGTCGGCAGCTTTAATAAGCAACACTCTAAAATCGTCGGGTATTAGAGTGAGCATATTTTTAAAATATTTTTTTTGCGAAGAAGTGTTTTCTATATCAACTCCGGCTTTTCTTTCGTCGCCATGATCGGTAATTTTTGTAACTCCGGCTACTATCAAAGCTATTTCTTGATTAAAGGATTTAGAAATTGTTTCATGGGTATAATTAATGTTATCTTCAACCACATCATGTAATAAAGCCGCTGCAATTGAAGTTGGTCCAAAACCCATTTCTTTTGCAATAATAACAGCTACTTCTACAGGATGAGAAATATAAGCTTCGTGGTCGCCGCCTTGCCTTTGTACTCCTAAATGTGCTTTATATGCTGTTAAATAAGCCTTATTAATCATTCTTGCTTCGCTTGTAGTTAAGTGGGGCAAGTTTAATTTTAAAAAACTGAACAATCGTTTTTTGTAATAATCTGTAAATCCATTAAATTTTGGGCGTTGTATGGAGTTTGTGCTATTTTTTTCTATCATGCTACTAAAAAAATATATTAATTTATGCTTTAATGTTTTCTTTTGTATTTATATAAAATAAGTACTCTTAAATTATACATACGTAATTTCAAAATTTTTGTTTCAATTTTTAAGTTTTAAGTTTATTGTGTTTGTCTGTTAACCGGTTAATTAGTAGTTGTAATTAAACGTCTATTCCAGTTAATTTTATGTATAAAAATCGTTTAAATCAAGATTATTATTTTCAATTTTCTTTGATGAAAATGTTAAATAATTTTTCCATGTTTGTAAATTGTATTATCAATAATGTAAATATACTTAAATTTTGCATTGTTTGGAGTGCAATTATGAATTGAATTTTTATTATTTTGTTGTGTTTTTTTTGTATAATCTTTATTATCAGTTTGTTATAAGCGTTTTTTTATTTACATCAGCTCAATAATTGTAAATAATTTTAGAAAAATTTTATATGTGCTATTTTTGAAAGCAGAAAAATTTGCTATTTATGGATTTTTTAATGTTAAAATAAGCACATTTTTTTTCATTATAAAAAACCCCAACTTAATAAAAGTTGGGGCAAAAATAAACACAAAAATGAAAAGATTAAGTTAATTATTTATGAATTGCAAAATCAACTGCTTCAAAACCGGCTTCCATAAATGCTTCCGAAATTGTTGGGTGTGCATGTACAGTTTTTGCAACATCATATATTGTTGATTCAAGTTGAATGTAAGCAGCAGCTTCTGATATCATATCGGTAGCATTATCTGCAATTATTTGAACTCCAAGTACTTCACCGTATTTTGTTTCGCTTAAAATTCTGATTATTCCTTCGTTATTTCCCTCGGCAAGTGCCTTACCATTAGCATTTAGCGAAAAATCGCTGATTTTATATTCAATTTCTTCTTTTTTGAGTTGTTGTTCTGTTTTACCAATTTGAGCTATTTCGGGATATGTGTACATGTTTAACGGATATTTTTCGGTTTTTAACTCTTCGGATACTCCATTTAGTTTGTTAATTACAAATAAGCCCTGAGCCGAAGCTATATGAGCAAACCTGCTTATTCCGTTTACATCTCCAACTGCAAAAATTGAGGGAATGTTTGTTTGTAAATCTTTGTTGGTTTTAATAAATCCGTTTTCGGTTTCAATATTCATTTCTGTTTCCGGAATAATTCCCTGCCTATTGCTTAAATTTAAAAACAAATCGTAATTAATTTCTTGATTATCTATTGTTATTTTGTTTTTATCAACATTAATATTATTTCTTGTTGCGTTAAAAATGATGTTTATTTTTTCTTTTTGAAGTAATTTATTGGCATATTCTACTAAAAAATCATCTGCCATTGGCATTATTGTATTATTTGGAACTAATAGAGTAACATTTTTATCAATAAAAGAAAGCATTTGAGCAACTTCAACCGAAGGGGCATCGTAACCATAAATAACAATATTTTCGGGCATTTCTTTCATTTCGTAAAAGTCGTAAATATTTGTTTCAAATTCCTGATTATCAGTTATTGAAGTGAACTTTGAACCCGTTGAAATCATTATATTTTTAGTTGATAAAAGTCTGTTATTAACGCTTACAGAGTTTTGGCCTATTATTTTTGCCTCACCAATAATTATGTCAACTTTGTTTTTTGTAAGCAAAAATTCAACACCTTTAGATAGTCTTTTTACAATTGAATTTGCTCTTACTATAGCTTTTTTGTAATCAAAAGATAATTGTTTTTTGTCAATTCCGGCAATTCCAAATTTAGAAGCATCTTTTACAATTTTTCTGTAAAATTTTGCACTTTCAATCATCGCTTTTGAGGGAATACAGCCCCAATTTAGGCACATTCCGCCAATTTTATTTTTTTCAATAATGGCTACTTTCATTCCAAGTTGTCCGGCTCTAATTGCAGATACATATCCAGCTGGTCCTGAACCTATTATTATAATATTATATTCCATAATTTAATCAATTTTTTAGTCAAGTAATAAACTTATCGGGTCGGAAAGAAATCCCATTAGCGTGTTAATAAATTTTGATACTTCAGCACCATCAACTATTCTATGGTCAACAGAAATTGAAAGGGGTAAAACGATGCCGATAGCAAGTTGTCCGTTTTTAACAACAGGTTGTTCAGTAATTTTACCAATGCCCAATATTCCGGCTTGAGGATAATTAATTACAGGAAAAGCAAATTTTCCGCCTACTGATCCATAACTTGTAACCGAAAATGTTCCGTCTTTCATGTCGTTTAGGGTTAATTTATTTTGTCGTGCTTTTTCGGATAATTCTTCAATTTTTTGAGCAATTTCTTTTATCGAAAGTTTATCAACGTCTTTTATTACCGGAACAACAAGACCTCGGTCGGTATCAATTGCAATTGATAAGTTATAGTAATTTTTATATATCATTTTGCCGCCGTCAAAGTCCATTTCGGAGTTAAGTTGGCGGTGTTTTTTTAATGAAAGAGCAGTAGCTTTTAGAATAAAAGGAAGATAAGTTAGTTTAATATCTTCGTTGGCAAATTTTTGTTTATATTTTTTTCTGATAGAATAAAGTTCGCTTATTTCAACTTCGTCAAATAGAGCCATGTGAGCAGCATTATGCTTGGATCTAATCATGTTTGACGCAATTGTTTTTCTAATTTGCGATATTTGTTCAATTTCAACACGATTTGATTGTGTTTTTTGTTCTATTGTTTCTGTAATATGTTGATTATAAGAACTTTGGTTGTGTTTTTTAATATCATCTTTCATTATTCTGCCGGCAGGTCCGGTTCCTTTCACTTGATTGATATCTATTCCAAAATCTTTAGCCATAGCACGAGCAACGGGTGTAGCAAGTACTTTTGTTTTAGTTGTTGTAACCTCCGTTTTTTGTTTGTTAAAACCTTCGTTGCTTGATTGCATAATTGCCGAACTTCCGGCTATTTCAAGTGTGCCAACAACTCCGGCTCCTTCTTCTTCAACAGCTTCAATTTTAGGTTTTTGTTCAATGTTTTCGCTTGTTTCTAATTCTATTTCAACAAGTGCTTCACCAACTTTAATAACATCACCAATTTTGCCAAAAGCAGCTTTAATAATTCCTGCTTTAGGTGATGGAATTTCAGCAACAACTTTATCGGTTTCCATAGTTACAAGAATATCGCCGGCTTCTATTTTTTGGCCTTTTTTAACAAGCCATTCTATTATGGTTCCTTCATCGAGACCTTCTCCAATATCAGGAAAATTAAATATATAGTTCATATTAATTTTTTTTTGTGTTTACTTTTTTTTGCTATTGTTATTTATTACAGAATAGATATTATTATTTGAATTAATATTTAATAACTTTCAACTCAATACTTAATTGTATCTAATATTTCGTAATAAATTTTTTCAGGTGAAATAATATAATGATGTTCGCCTTTAGGTAGAGGAACAATTGTATCAAATCCGGTAACTCGTTTTGGTGGAGCTTCAAGATTTAAAAAAGCTTCCTCGATTACGATTTGAGAAACTTCAGAGGCAACACTAAAACTACGTGGACTTTCGGTAACAGTAATAACTCGTCCTGTTTTTGTTACAGAATCTCTAATTATGTCTCTATCAATAGGATAAATAGTTCGTAAATCAATAATTTCTACCGAAATACCTTGTTTTTTTGCCATAACAGCAGCTTTTTGCACCTCTCTAACTAACGCACCATAAGTTACAATTGTTAAGTCAGTTCCCTCCTGAACTATTTTACCTTTTCCAATTTCTATAGAAAATTTATCTTCAGGAACTTCCTGTTTTATTGCTCTGTATATACGCTTTGGTTCCATAAAAACTATTGTATCATCGCTTTCTATAGCAGCAATCATTAATCCTTTAGCATCGTGAGGGGTAGAAGGGATTACAACTTTTAAGCCGGGCACATGAGCAAAAAGAGCTTCCATGCTTTCGGAATGATGTTCCAATGCATTAATACCTCCGCCGTATGGCATTCTAATTACAATTGGTGTACTGTAGCGGCTACGAGTACGATTACGCATACGTGCAGCGTGTGAAACAATTTGATTAAAAGCAGGATATACAAAACCCGAAAATTGCATTTCAATAATTGGACGCAAACCAGCTATTGCCATGCCAACTGCCGATCCGGCTATTCCTGATTCACCAAGTGGTGTGTCAAAAACTCTTTGCTTTCCATATTTTTGTTGTAAACCTTCGGTTACGCGAAATACTCCGCCTTCTTTGCCCACATCTTCGCCAAAAGCAAGTACGTTCGGGTCTTCGTTTAATTTGATGTCAATTGCATTGTTTATAGCATTGACTATATTCATTACTTTCATTTTTGTCAGTTTATTTTGTTCTATCGCTATTTTTTTTTAAAATTTTTTAAATTGTTAGGTTGTTCAATTTTAGCTGGTTAACTTATTAGTTCGCTAACTATTAGCTTGTTAACTTTCTTTCCATTTTAAAAAATTCTCATGTTCACGTTGTTGGTTCTTTAAATCCTGAGGCATATCAGCATAATGATGTTTAAATACTTCATTTAAACTGTATGGTTCATAATTTTCGGCTTCTGAAAAAATTCTGTCAATTTCTTTTTTATAATCATCAATAATATTTTTCTCTTGATCTTCGGAAAAAAGTTTATTATCAATCAGATAAGATTTTAAGCGTTTAAGAGGATCTTTTTGTTCCCATTTTTCTTCCTCAGCTTTATCTCTGTATTTTGTAGGATCATCAGAAGTTGTGTGAGCACCTTTGCGGTAAGTTAAAGCTTCAATTAAAACAGGTCCATTCCCTTTGGAGCAATAATCATGAGCCTCATTAAGAGCAGCATACATTGCAAAAAGGTCGTTTCCGTCCACTTTAATGCCTTTCATTCCATAAGCAACCGATTTAATAGCAAAATTTACCGAAACCGTTTGGTCTTCCTTACTTGTAGAAATTGCGTACTGATTATTTTGAACAACAAAAACAACAGGAACTTTCCAAACCGCCGCAAAATTTAGAGCTTCGTGGAAATCACCTTCAGACGTTCCGCCATCGCCAACATAAGCAAAAACAACTTCTTTCTTGTTCAGATATTTTGCTGCATAAGCTAAGCCGGTACCGTGAATTAATTGTGAAGCAATAGGAACCGAAATAGGTAAAATGTGATTAGCATCTTTAAAAACTGTTCCGTCTTCGTATCCCATAAAATACAGAAATATTTCTTTTAAAGTAGCACCTTTTGCAAGGTAAGCACCTAATTCTCTAAAAGCCGGAACCAACCAGTCTTCATTTTTAATAACCATACCCGAAGCAATATGAATAGCTTCTTGCCCATAATTTGGGGGATATGTGAAAATTCTGCCTTGTCGCTGGTACGAAACAGTCATTAAATCGGCAGTACGTTCAAATAGCATATCTTTGTATGCTTTAATAATTTGAATGTCATCAAGTTTAGGGAAAAATTCTTTATTTATTACTTTTCCGTCGTTGTTTATAACTTGAAGCATTAAATCGTTTATAGGGTTGTATTTTTCAAACATAGTGGATATTTTTTCTTATTTAGAATAATTCTAAACAAAGTAACGAAATAATTTTTAAAAAAACAAGAAAAAAAGAGTTTTTTGTCTTGTTTAAATCTTAAATATTTTATAATCAGTGCATTAAAAATAAAAAAAATGATTTTTTAGGAAATTTTAGGAAAATAATCGCAATTTGTAGTTTTGCATTCTTTATTTTTTTTGTAAAAAGAACATATAGGAGTATGATTTTCTAAGGAGATGTTTAGATTTATTTTTAGAAATTTGACAGTAGTTAATATTGCAGTAAAAGTATCGCGTTTGCAGCATCTTGGACCACCTTTTTCGGCAATATTTTTTAAAGCATCGGCAGTTAGAAGGTTGCTTAGTTTCCATTCTTTTTCTGATAATGGAGTGCATTGGGTTAAAACGCTAAAAAAAATGCCACTACCAATTGCAGCACCACAGGCACCATGAAAGCCGCAAAATCCTCCAAGAACACTTTTAGCCCTTTCTTTAATTATGTTTAATTTTGCTTTTAAGTTTATTTTTTCGGAAGATGCATTTGCATAAGCAGTAAATAGAGCTGCCGGAACTAAAAAATGATGCTCCGGACCATGAAGATTAACTTTTGAATATTGCATTATTTCATTAGCTATAAACACAGGATTTTTACTTTTAGTGTTTAAGCAATATTTTTCTATAAGGCTAATTGCATTTGCTTGATGGCATTTATCACAAACAAAATGGTGATTTTTACATTGCACATTCGACTTAAAAATTTGGCCGCAAATTTCGCATTTATGGTTGGTGTTTTGGATAGAGTAGGAGAGTTCTTCGCCACAAATTAAACAACCTTGATTTTTTGTTTGCATTTTTATTTTTTGCAAATGTTCAAAAATATTTTCAGTTAAATAATGATTTTTGTTTTGGTTTTAAAGTTGATGTTTTTTTTATTAGTAATCAAAACCACGTAAAATAATTTTGCAAATAATAAAATTTAGAGTTTTTAATATTAAAAAAGCCTCTCTGGTATTTGGGAATAATTTTTTTTAATATAATTGTAACTGTTTGTAAATTAGTGATTTATATTACACTATGTTTTGTTTAGGTTGTGGTTGATTTAAAATTATTGTTTGTAATGTTTTTTAAATATATCAAAAAATTCAGGTAAAATTTTGCTGCTTTTTCCTATTACAGAATATCCGTTGTTATAATTTTTTAATCTTTTTGAAAAATAATTTTCTTTTGTATTAATATCTACAATAATACCTTGATTTTTTATTACATTTTCAAATATCATAACAGGTAATGTAGTTGAGCCGGAAGTTCCAATTATAAAAAGAATTTCTGTTTCTTTTGATGTTTTAATTGCTGAATCTGATTTGAATAATCTTTCTTCGTAAAATTCATCAAACCATAACACATGAGGTCTTAGAAATAAGTTGCATTTTTTGCATTTTAATTTTGAAATTTGTTGTTCTGTAAACTCATAATTTCTGTCAAATTTAAAATTAGGGAAAGGATATAATTCATTACTGCAATTAAAACCGCATCTTGAATATTCAAGGTCTCCATGTATAAAAAGATATCTTTCTTCAGTGTTTCCGGCGATTTTATGAAGCCCATCAATATTTTGAGAAATTAAACTAAATCTATTTTTAAATAATTTTTCAAAATCACTAATAATTAAATGACTAATATTAGGTTTAGCTTTATTGCAAATATCTTTTCTATACATAAACCATTTCCATACTTCAAGTGGTTTTCTGATAAACATATCGTAAGTACCCAATTCTTGCGGGGTATAATTTACTGAACCTACAGACCAATACCCATCAACATCTCTAAAAGTAGGTATTCCGCTATCTGCTGAAATTCCTGCACCTGTTAGAAAAGTGATTTTTGTTTCAGATTTGCAAAAATTTATTATTTTATCTTCTAAATTGCTGTTAATAAATTTCATTGCTTTATTATTATTGTTTATAAGTTTAATGGAGTTCCGGGGTTTTGAGACAAATTGTGTCAACTTGCCATAAAAACCAGCTATCATTGCATTTTATGCTTTTTATATTTTCTTGTAGCTTTAATTAGTGTTTTGTTCGTCAAAAATACTGTTTTTTAAGGTGGTTTAGTATAAAATAATTTCCTCTACATTTATATTATTTTGTTCAAGATGTTGTCGTGAATCATTTTTGAAAATATCAAAATAGTGTTTAAAATTATCTGATATTAGTCCATTTTTTTCAAATTTCGATACAGGTACAACCTTGTATTTTGTTCTTCCACCTACAACAGGACGATAAACCCAAATAAGATAATATCCAGCTTGATCAATTTGCAGATTTCCTCTTCTATCTTTTTTAAGATTTATTTTTACAATTGCACCTCCATCGGCGTATCGCCAAGTTCCGTAGTTAGATACATAATTACCTAATGAATAGGCAATAAAAGCATCTTTTCTATTGTTTTTAAATTTTTTCATTGGTTGTAAAACGTGTGGGTGTGAGCCAATAATTATATCAACTCCATTTTTGAAACAAAAATTTGCTAAATCTATTTGTTCTTGATTAGGCAGTCTTTCGTACTCTTTTCCCCAGTGCATGAAAAAAATTATTGCATCAAAATTTTGTGTTTTTGCATTATCTATGTCTTTTTGTATTTCGGCATAATCAATTATATTAATAATGTTTGGTTCGTTGTAAAAGTCTCCGTTTATTCCGTAAGTGTAATTAAATAAGGCAATTCTGAACCCGTTTTTTTCTATCACCATTGGGTGATTTTTTTCTTTATCATCGTTGTTAAGGAAAACGCCTGTTCGTACAAATCCCTGATTGTCAATTGTGTTTAATGTTCGAGTAAAACCAGCTTGTCCGTAATCATAGATGTGGTTATTTGCTGTAACTAAGTAGTTTATGCCTGCATTTTTTATCGCATCTAAAAGTTGATCGGGCGAGCTAAATTCCGGATAACCTGTAAAAGGAGGTCCGCTTAGCGTTACTTCTAAATTTGCAATTGTTGCATCACATTGTTCAATAATTGGAGTTATATACTCAAATTGATCGCTAAAATCATATTGCATTGTGTTAGTATTCAGAGAGTTATCAATTTGAGACTGATGTTCCATAATATCTCCTATAAAAAGCAATGATATTTCGCTGTTATCGGATTTGTTGATGTTTTTTTCGATTAAAGTATTTTGTACTTTAACCGGAATTTTAACAGAATCATTGTAACATGAGATTAATAATAAATTTATTATTAAAATGATGTGAATTTTATAGTGTTTTGTTGTTAGTTTTATAATCATTGTTGTCCGATAAAACTTTAAAAATAAAAGCGAGTGAGGTTTAAAAAATCGCCCCTCACCATTGTCTTTGTTTTAAGCAAAGAACAAAGACATGAGCAAAGATACGAATTTTATCGGACAGCCAATATTTACACAATTATTAAAATACGTAAGCAAGTCAAAAATAGATCGTATTGCCTTGAAAAACAAGGAAACCCTTAAAACGAGTAACGATAAAAGAGAGCAAAACCAAAGAACGCCAACTTGGCATAGTCTGCACCGAAGATAAAATTGTGCAACGAGCAGTAGCAACGTTACTTAACCTCATTTACGAACAAGATTTCTACGATTTCTCTTACGGA
>JAFGXO010000069.1 GCA_016936595.1 Bacteroidales bacterium
TATTAATTTAAATATTTATTAAAATATTTCTGAATAATTACAAATTATATCGATACAAATTATTTAAAATGTTATAATCCAATACTTTACATTACACTATTTAATGTTATTTTCAATGCTAAATGAGGTGGTACATCATTTTTTTGATTAAAAAACTGTAATTGAGTGTTTTGAGAATTATTAAAAATGTATTACATTCGTATACTATTTTAATTGGACGAATTAACAGATTGGGAATATATTACGATAAAGTAGCATTCTCATTAATATGAAAGATCGAATACAAAAATATATGGATTACAAAAGTATATCAGCTGGTGAGTTGGCTGGTATACTAAATGTTCAGAGATCAAATATCTCGCATATACTTAATGGACGGAATAAACCAGGTGCAGCTTTTATTGAAAAATTTTTGATAAGTTTTCCTGATTTAAATGCCAGATGGTTACTAACCGGGCAAGGAGATATGATAGTAAAGGATAATAATCCTACAAATCAAACCGATACATTTGAAGCTGAAATTAAAGTTAAAGAGCCTAAGCCTATAAATGCTATAAATAATATGATTCAAGATGATAAACCGGTTACTAAAATTGTATTTTTTTATAACGACGGCACTTTTGATGATTATAATAAGAGAGAATAATAAATGATTGATGACTTACAAACTCTTAGTTAATTTGAGTTTTGCGCAAAACCGTTACAAGAATGTAGCGGTTTTTTTATACCCGTTTATCTCAATACTGATCGAAATAACAACTATTATTCAAGAAACTTTTTCCTGGTAAAAACAACAACAATATTAATTGAATTAAAAATACCAAAGCAATAACTCTCAGAGTAATGATGATTCAGCCATTAAAATTACAACCACCTTCATTAATTTTTCACTGAACTGTTTATAATGAATTAAATACTACCCCAGCATTCATTAGTATTATTTAGAAATATTACAAATTAAGCATTGGAATAAATTAATATTACATATGTATTGCACATGAAATATTTTATGTATACATTTGTATTGTTATTAGAAATCAATAGATACAAAATATGTAAGTGATACCTTAAAGATTTGCAAACCCAATTAAAGTTAGTTCAAGGTAAATACAGTGTAAAGGAAGCCATCAGTAAATGATGGCTTTTCTTATTTAATTAGAATTAGTTTTATTTTCCATGTTTTACAATATACATACTTTGCTATAAATCTGAAATCATTTGTAAATCAATAACAAACATGTAATTATACAAAAGTGAAATTTATTGAAAAAAAGTTTACAAAATAGTTGTTGGTTTGAAAAATGTGGTTATATTTGTGTGGATGTTTTAAGCGTAGTATTTGAAGACTTAAATTTACAAACCCAATTTTTGTTAAGTTAGTTCAAAAAGAGTTTACAGAAGTTACTAAGGTCGTTTTACAACGACCTTTTCCTTTTTAATAAAATGTATAAGTTAATTGTTATATATCCATTTTAAATGCTTTTGGAATTATCATTATCTTTGCACCAAACTTATTATAATGGGTAAAAAATTTGTAGAGAATTTTCAGGTTGTACAAAATACACCCCTCAATTCAACTAATTTTTTAATAAAAATTCAATCTGAAAAAAAATTGCCTGAAATGCTTCCCGGTCAGTTTGTTAATGTGGAAGTAAAAAACTCGAGCGAAATATTCCTAAGACGTCCGTTCTCGATATTTGAAGTTGACTATTCTGAAAATACGATATCGCTTCTTGTTAAAATATTAGGTCGAGGTTCAAAATCTTTAACAGAAGTAGAAGTTGGCACATCTGTAAATATTGTTTATCCGCTGGGAAAAGGGTTTACCAAACCCGAAATTGATGATAAAATACTCTTGATTGGAGGTGGAAGTGGTGTTGCTCCATTACTTTTTTTAGCAAAAGAATCGGGATTAACAGCTGATAATGTTGATGTTATTCTAGGGGCAAAAACAAGCAACGATCATATTAATGTAAATAATTATGTTTCGTTCGCTAATATGCATTTTACAACCGAAGATGGATCTTTGGGGGAGAAAGGCTTCGTCACTCAACATTCTTTATTTAAAAATAAGCTAAAAAGTTATAATAAAATTTATGCCTGTGGTCCAGATGGTATGATGAAAGCAGTTGCAAAAGAAGCAAAAGCGGCTAAACTATTTTGCGAAGTATCACTCGAAAATTTAATGGCATGCGGTTTTGGTGTGTGTCTTTGTTGTATCGAACCTACAAGTAAAGGAAATTTATGTGTTTGTACCGAAGGGCCAGTATTTAATATAAATGATTTAAAATGGTAGATTTACGCGTAAAAATAGGTGATCTCGAATTTAAAAATCCGGTGATGACTGCTTCTGGTACATCAGGGTTTGCTGAGGAATTAACTGATTTTTATGATGTTTCAAAATTAGGGGGGATCTTATTAAAAGGTACAACATTAAAAAACAGAGATGGAAATGCATATCCGCGAATGGCTGAAACTGCTTCAGGAATGTTAAACGCAGTTGGTCTTCAAAACAAAGGAGTCGACTATTTTATTAAAAATATATATCCTCGTATTGAAAATTATGAAACCCATTTAATTGCAAATGTTAATGGTTCAACCGTTGAAGAATATATTGAACTTACCGAAAAAATAGATGTGTTAAAAAAAATTGCTGCGGTTGAGTTGAATATCTCGTGTCCTAATGTAAAAGAAGGGGGAATGGCATTTGGAATTAGTTGCCCCAGTGCAGCGGCAGTTACACGAGAAGTAAGAAAGGTTTGTACAAAACCACTAATTGTAAAACTTTCACCTAATGTTACAGATGTAACTGAAATTGCTAAAGCCGTTGAAGCACAGGGAGCCGACAGCGTTTCACTGGTAAATACGTTTTTAGGAATGGCAATTGATGCTGAAAAGAGAAAACCACTATTATCGACAATAACCGGCGGGCTATCAGGACCAGCCATAAAACCAATTGCTTTACGAATGGTTTGGCAGGTTTATAATGCGGTTAAGATTCCGGTAATAGGTATGGGGGGAATTATGAACGCTACAGATGCAATTGAGTTTATGCTTGCCGGTGCATCGGCAGTACAGGTTGGAACCGCAATTTTTAAAGATCCGTTTATACCATTAAATATAATTGATGGAATTGAAGCATATTTAAACCGTCATAAATTAAACTCGGTGTCCGAAATTATTGGCGCCCTGGTCATCTAATTTTCAATTTAAACCCTCCTTTGTAATTATAAACACAGACTAAAATTTCCTATCTTAATTAACTTTTTGTAATTTTTAATTTTAATTACAAATGCTAATTATTTTAGTAAGATTAAATAATGATAAAAATGAAATTGTAATGTGAACATTTCAATTTTAGCCTTGTTGTTTAAACCGTAAATTGCAAATAATAAATAAAAACCTATAGTTATTATGTCGGAATTTAAAATAGTAATGCCAAAACTGGGTGAAAGTATCCAGGAAGGTACAATAACCAAATGGTTTGTAAAAGAAGGAGATACAGTTGAAGAAGACGATGTTCTTTTCGAAGTTGCGACAGATAAAGTTGACTCCGAAATTCCTTCGCCAGTTGATGGGATAATATCAAAAATTTTATTTCCGGAGGATAGCCTTGTACCGGTTGGTGAGGTTTTAGCTATCATAAAAATTGATGGAGAAGGGACTGAAGTAGAAGATTCTTATAACGAAGAAGCTAAGCCTGAGGAAATAGAAGAATCGAAAAAAGATACAACCACTGATAAAAAGGAAGACAAGCCAGCGGAAGATAAAGTTGAGAAAGATGATTCTTCTGAGGGCGAGAGAAATGCACGTGAATTATCTAATCGGTTTTATTCTCCGTTAGTTCGTACCATTGCTAAGGAAGAAAACATTTCAATTGATGAATTGGAAA
>JAFGXO010000070.1 GCA_016936595.1 Bacteroidales bacterium
GTTCAAAATTTTGATTTTAATATTCTTTAAAATTATTATTTTTGCACCCCAAATTTCAAATATATTAATTAACATATTAAATTCTAAGTTATGTTGAGCTTTGTAGAAAAATACAAAACTTTTTTCAAAAAAATTGCAGATTCAAATTGGTTTAAAAACACAATAACCATTGTTATTTTATTGGCCGGTATTTTAGTTGGTATTGAAACTTATACTCATTTTGCACATGAGCATCATACAATATTACACATTTTTGACCAGCTTATTTTATACATATTTGTAATTGAGATTGCAGTAAAAATGCTGTCGGAGGGTAATAAACCATGGAATTATTTTAAAGATGGTTGGAACGTCTTTGACTTTATTATTGTTGCAGCTGCCTTTATGCCTTTTGGCGGAAGTTCTGTTGCAATACTTCGATTATTAAGATTATTAAGGGTTTTAAAACTTGTAAAAGCTTTGCCAAAATTACAAATGTTAGTTGGAGCATTACTTAAAAGTATTCCTTCAATGGGTTATGTGTCAATCCTTTTAATGTTACTGTTCTACATTTATGCTGTTGCAGGTGTATTTTTCTTTGGCGATAATGACCCAATTCACTTTAAAGATTTACAAACTTCCATGCTATCGCTTTTTAGAGTTGTTACACTTGAAGACTGGACAGATTTGATGTATATAAATATGTTTGGTTGCGAAAATTATGGTTACGACGGCAATATGAGTATTTGCGTCAATTCAAAAGCATCTCCACTTTTAAGTGCCGGTTTTTTTGTATCTTTTGTAATGATTGGCACAATGATTATTCTTAATCTATTTATTGGCGTTATTATGACCGGAATGGACGAAGCGAGGGTAGAGATGGAGGCAGAAGAGTATTCTGAAAGTAAAGGTTTAACACACGATATTGAAACATTAGAACAAAAACTTGACGAAATGCAAAAATTATTGCAAAAATTTAAATCACAAAACACCTAACATATTTGGAAACAAAAAAGGCGTCAATCACATAATCATCTGATTAATAATTAAATAAAGAAACAATAATTTTTGTATCTGTAATTATTTAATTGTAAATTAAACGAAGTGTTTCTTTAAACGCTTTTTTTTAATATTTTGTCAAAAATTCAACAAGTTTTTGTGTAGCTAATCCCCTGTGACTAATAGAATTTTTTAATTCAGCCGACATTTGAGCATAAGTAATATCGTAACCTTCAGGCATAAAAATAGGGTCGTAACCAAAGCCGTCGGAACCTTGCGGCTCGGTAGTTATTGTTCCGTTTACAATTCCCTCAAAAAAATATTCTTTTTGGTCAATAATCAAACTAATTACAGTAATAAAACGAGCTTTGCGATTAGTTTTTCTGTCCATTTCTTTCAATGCTTTGTACATATTATCTTCATAAGTGGCATTTTCTCCGGCATAACGAGCCGAATACACTCCGGGTTCTCCATTTAATGCCTCAATTTCTAAACCTGTATCGTCGGCAAAACAATTGATCTTATATCTATCATGAATAAAATGAGACTTTTGTGAAGCATTTTCGGGAATAGTAGGATTTGTTTCAGGAATATCACCAAAAAAACCAATATCTTTTAATGATTTAATGCTAAATTTATCTTTTAAAATTGCACTTATTTCTGATAACTTGTGCAAATTATTTGTTGCAAAAATTAGTTCCATAAAATTATTTTTTTTGAAATTAAAATTTTAAATATTAGAAAAATAAACATACTTAATTAAACTTCAAGCGTAATACTTTTTAACTTTTTTACGCTTAAAACTACACTACAAATAAACAAAAACATTATCACAATTTCAAAAACAATAAAACTGCTAAAAAATCAGAAAAAAACAAAACACAACTGACATCTTGTCGCAACAAACAAAGAGAGTTAAACAAGCAATGACAAGTTAAAAATCTAATTACAAGCTATTTACAATATAAAAACACACATCTCCATCATTTCATAAATATACAATGGCATATCGTTTGAAAGAAAAGAACAGAATTGTTAAAAAAAAAATTGAAATATGGATGCTCAAAAAGGAAAAATTGGTGTAACTGCGGAAAATATTTTTCCAATAATTAAAAAGTTTTTATACTCTGAACAAGAAATATTTTTACGTGAACTTGTTTCAAATGCAGTTGACGCAACTCAAAAAATAAAAACACTTGCACGAACAGGCGAACTAAAAGAAGAGCTTGGCGATTTAACTATCAGGGTTAAAGTTGACAAAGAAAATAAAACAATAATTATTTCGGATCAGGGTATTGGAATGACAGCCGAAGAGGTCGAAAAATATATCAACCAAATTGCTTTTACCGGAGCAAACGATTTTCTTGACAAGTACAAAGATAAAATTGATGCAATTATCGGACATTTTGGCTTGGGATTTTATTCAGCCTACATGGTTGCAAGCAAAGTTGAACTTATTACTAAATCGTATCAAGAAGGAGCTCAAGCTGTTAGATGGACTTGCGATGGATCACCAGAATACACTCTTGAAAATGCAGAACGCGAAAACAGAGGAACTGACATTATTTTACACATTGCCGAAGACTCTGAAGAATACTTAGATGACAATAAAATTAGAGGCTTATTAGAAAAATACTCTAAATTTTTACCTATTCCTATTGGTTTTGGAAAAGAAACTGAATACAAAGACAACAAACAGGTTGAAACAGACAAAGATATTATCATTAATGAAACTGCCCCTCTTTGGACTAAAGCACCTGCTGAAATTAAAGACGAAGATTACAAAGAATTTTACAAAAAACTATATCCTCAAAACTGGGAAGAACCTTTATTTCACATTCATTTGAATGTTGATTTTCCGTTTACTTTAACCGGAATTTTATACTTCCCAAAAATCAGATCAAATCTGGAAGTTCAAAAAAACAAAATACAACTATATTCAAATCAGGTGTTTGTAACTGATTCTGTTGAAAATATTGTACCCGAATTTTTAACTCTTTTGCATGGAGTTATAGATTCACCGGATATTCCTTTAAATGTTTCTCGTAGCTATTTGCAAAGCGATTCTAATGTTCGTAAAATTTCGAGCCACATAACTAAAAAAGTTGCTGACAAATTGTCGGAAATATTTAAAAATAATAGAGTCGATTTAGAAAAAAAATGGGACGATTTAAAACTGTTTATTCAGTACGGCATGATGTCGGACGATAAATTTTACGACAGAGCTAAAAGTTTCTTCATGTTTAAAAATATTGACAACAAATATTTTTCTATTGAAGAATACGATAAAATAGTAAAAGAAAATCAAACAGACAAAGACGGAAAACTAATTTATTTATACGCAACCAATAAAACAGAGCAGTTTAAATTCATAAACGACGCAAAAGACAAAGGTTACGATGTTCTTTTATTTGAAGGTGCCTTTGACATGCCTTTTGTAAATATGTACGAAACAAAACTTGAAAATGCTCGTTTTGCACGCGTTGATTCTGATATCATCGAAAATTTAATTTCAAAGGAAGACAAAAAAGAAATATCTATTTCTAAAACTGAACAAGACGACTTAACAAAAGTTTACGAAGCGGTTGCTCCGGATAAAGTTGGAACTTATTTTGTTCAATTTAACGAACTTGGCGAAAACGAACTTCCGGTTGTTATTACTCAAAGTGAATACATGCGTAGAATGAAAGATGTTGGCTTAATGGGCGGACCAGAAGTTAGCTTGTACAACAATTTGCCCGATAACTATAACCTTGTTGTTAACACCGGACACCCATTAACTAAACAAGTTATTGAAAATAAAAATACTGATTTAAGTGAAAATCTTAATGATATTGCGGATAAAATTAAAAAAGTTGAAGCTGATATTGAAGCTTTAGATAAAATTACTAAAGATAAAAAAGAAGAGGAAATTTCGCAAGAAGAAAAAGAGAAAAAAGCAAAATTACAAGAAGAAAAAAGCAAATTTGAAACCGAAAAAAGTAAATTATTAAAAGAATGGGGCATGAAAAACAATTTAGTAAAACAAATTGTTGATTTAGCTCTGTTGTCAAAAAACCTTTTACAAGGTGAAAGTTTATTACAATTTGTGAAACGTTCTGTTGATTTTATCGAAAAATAAACCAATTGTTTATAATTAATAAAGCCGCCAAATTTTTTGTGCGGCTTTTTTATGTTATGTTCGTTTCAGTATTTTTTTCTTGTTTAAAATATTCCAATTTGAATACCCAAAAATAGTTCGGTTTCCAAATAAATATCTTTCTAAAAAAGTAAGTAAAATATATTTGAATTTCTCGTGTTTCATCTTTTTTCTTTCAGGAGCAGGCTTATTACCGTAGTTCAAATCATCTTTCCAATCAAATTTACTAATCCAATTAGTCATTATTTTAGGGTGCGTACCATCAAAAATTTTCAACCGGCTTAAATCACCATAATCAAATTTGTTTGCTGAATCTTTAAAATCAATATTCACTTTTTTCTGTCCGTGATGAATTGTTGCTAACGCTTTATTTTTACTTTGCATAAACTTTGGCGGACGAACCCAACCATAATGATATATATAAACCTCTGATTTAATGACATTTAGCGATGATGTTTTGTTTTTTGTACGATACGAAACCCCATCAAAATCTAAAATACGTTTAAAAGACTGAGCCGAAGCATAAGAGTAAATATCCGGCTTATTTCTTACTAATCTAATTTCGTGTTTGTACCAACCATGATAATCATTGTGATGCTGATAATCTCCGAAAAAATGCAAATATTTAAACAAAAAACCGTCAACCTCATCATAATCAAGATAAGTTTGACAAAGCTGTTTTATTTGAGGCAAATATTTTTCATGCACAACCTCATCGGCTTGCAAATAAAAAATCCAATCGCCGGTTGCCGCATTTTTTGCAATATTTGTTTGATGAGCGTTTATGGTTCCGTTTTTAAAAGTATCGGTATCCCATACTGTGCTAATAATCTTTATTTTATCAGAATTTATTTTTTGAATTTCTTCAAGTGTTTTATCATCTTGGTCGCAATTGCCCAGAGCAACAATAAATTCATCGCATATTGGTAAAATTGATTCTATGGCTTGTTTTATCGGATAATAAAGTTTATTGGCATTTTTTGCCATTGTAATTCCACTTATTTTCATCTAAGTAAGTTTATTGTTTAAATTGCTTAAAAGCGTCAATAACTTCGGCTATAGAATTATCATTATAAGAAGTAGTTAAAACAATTTTCCCTTCCAATATTTCAGTTCTTATTGTTGGTGCTACAATAAGTTTATCGCCAAAAATTATTGCCAATTGTTCATCAATATGTTGTGCTGTATAATCAGAAAATTTAATTGTGCCTTCGGGAGTTAATTCTATATACAGTTCAACCATATTTGTTGTTTTATTTTTTTGCTTTTTAATTAATTCAATTTCATTTACCGAAATAATAACATTGGTATCAATAAAAACAAAGTTGGTTGAATCATCGTAAAAATAAATTTTTTGTCCCGTCATAACAACAGGATAAAATCCATTATATTTGGTGTCTAAAATTGATGATGTTTTTTGGGACATCAATAAATTACAAGAAACAAAAATTGAAATTACAACAAGAAACAAAAAAGCTCTTTTCATTTTTTTATGTTTTTTTTACAAAATAAATAAATTTTCACTAATTACAGGTAAAAATCCACTCCCCTACCCTAATTTTAACGTCAATTTTTTTGTGCTAATTTTTTTTAAATCAAGTTAACTTTACATGGTTACGTTTTTTTTTAAAAATAAACGAGTTAAGACAACAATATAATCATTAAAATCCTGAAATTCAGCGATATGTAATTTGCACAATTTTTAACAAGTCTAAAATATAGAAATTAACATCATAAAAAAAAGGAGTTAGATGTTTAAAAAAAAATTAAATTTTTGAAATTATCAAAAACAAAATTAAAACTTAATATTTATCGATCTAAATACAAAAAAAAACTCAAATATTTTCCACTAAACTTAGTCGGGCTATTTTTAAAAGGAATTTCAAAAAATTAAAAATAAAACACTTATTTTATTTATTAGTAACTTAGAAAAAACAAGACAAAAACATAAAACACTAATAATAAGCAACTTACAAGCATATTAACATTTGTAAATAGTAAATAGTGAAAATAAAATATAAATGTTTATTTTTGTAACAATTGATTTTTTAAAAATGTAAACACTATTTTACTTTTGTAAATATTTATTTTAATTTTTACATTTAAACTTTACTTAAAGACATGAATAAATTACTTATTACTTTTTTAATATTAAATTTTTTTATAGTTTTAAACGTTTTTAGTGATGGCTTTAATTATGATATAACTTACCATAAATTAGAATTTTATGTTAACCCTTCAGTAAAATATATAGAAGGAAAAATCACAACACATTACAAACCTTTATATGATGATTTTAATCAAATATCATTTAATCTTGATGATAAACTAATTGTTGATTCAGTAAAACAAAACAATATAATATTAGATTTTACGCATCTAAATGATACTTTAACTATTACATTAACAAGAAACTCACCTAAATTAGAAGTTGATTCAATTAGTGTTTATTATCATGGAGTTCCAGCAAACAATGGATTTGGCTCATTTTCGGTTAGTTCACATAGAGGAACACCAATTTTGTGGACACTTTCGGAACCATTTGGAGCAAAAACTTGGTGGCCCTGCAAAGAAGCACTAAACGACAAGGCTGATTCTATTGATTTGCTTGTTACTGTACCAAAACAATACAAAGTTGCCGGGAATGGCTTAATTTTCAAAGAAACTATAACTAACGATAGTTTAAAAACGGTATTTTGGAAGCACCGCTACCCAATTACAGCATATTTAATTGCTTTTTCAGTAACAAACTACGCTGAATATTACGATTATGTTAAAATTAACGACTCAATAACAATTCCAATCTTAGAATATGTTTATCCTGAAGATTCAGTGGCTGCGAGAAGAAAGACTTCTGACATAATAGATGTTTTAAAATTTTACAGTGATACGTTTATGTTATATCCATTTGCAAATGAAAAATATGGGCAAGCACAATTTGGATGGGGCGGGGGAATGGAACATCAAACAATGACATTTTTGAGTAATTTTAACCATGAATTAATGGCTCATGAGCTTGCACATCAGTGGTTTGGGAATTACATTACTTGCGGAAGTTGGCATGATATATGGCTTAACGAAGGATTTGCAGTGTATCTTGAAGGACTAACATGCGAGCAAGGTTTAGCTCCAAAATCATGGGACAGATGGAAAAAAACAACAATGTACCAAGCAACAATTTTCCCTTATGGCTCTGTTTATGTAGAAGATACAACATCGGTAAGTAGAATTTTTGACTACAACTTAACCTACATGAAAGGAGGAATGTTGTTACATTTACTAAGATGGCAAATAGGCGATAAAGCATTTTTTGACGGAATAAGAAATTATTTACATGACCCTAAACTTGCATATTCTTATGCAACAATTGATGATTTAAAGAAGCATTTTGAAAATACTTGCAATTGCGATTTAACTTATTTTTTTGATGATTGGTACTACGGCCAAGGTTATCCTATATATAAAATTGATTGGTGGCAAACAAACGACAATAAATTACACATAAAAATAAATCAAAGACATTCAGCAGGAGAAGACAATTTTTTTGAACTAAAAATTCCCGTAAAAATATACAGCAATTATAGCGATAGCATTATTGTTCTAAATAATACAAAACAAGACGAAATATTTATGTTTGATGAAAATTATAAAATTTCAAATATTATATTTGACCCGGAAACCTGGATAATTACGACAAATGTAGTTGTATCGCAGATAATTAAAAACATTGACGACGTAGATGTAAAAATAACACCTAATCCGGTTCAAAATAAATTTTTAATTGAATTTCCGATAGAAACAACCATTAAAAATTACGCGATTTTTGATACACTCGGCAAAGAATTTGCTAATGAAACATTAAATCTTAGAACAAATAAATTACATATTAACGTCAAATATTTAAACGCCGGCATCTACATTCTAAACGTTACTACCACAGACGGTTTTATCACAAAAAATTTCATAAAAAACTAATATATTGAATTCAAAGACAAACATAATAAAACTTATATTTTTATTCGCATTTATTGTTGTTATTGGCACTTCGGGCTATATGATTATAGAACAATACAATTTTATAGATGCACTATTTATGACTGTAATAACCATTACAACAGTTGGTTATGGGACAATAAAAAAACTGTCGGAAACAGGAACAATATTTACTATTTTCTTAATTATAGCAAGTTTTATTACCGTTGCTTTAATAGTTCAAAATTTTTCCAGATATATCTCAGACGGTGAGTTGTTGAGACGTTTAAAAACAAGAAAAATAAAAAAAATGATGAAAAATACTGAAAATCACGTTATAGTATGCGGATATGGATTAAACGGATCACATGCAGCAATAGAATTACTTAAAGCTAAAGAAAAAGTTGTAGTTATAGATAAAAACATAAACGTAACAGAAGACGCTGAAATTCATGGAGTTAAAGCCATTTTTATAAATGGAGATGCCAGAAATGAAGAAGTTTTAATAGAAGCCAAAATAGATAAAGCAAAAGCCCTAATAACAGCTTTGCATTTAGATGCAGATAATTTGTACGTTGTATTAACAGCAAAAGAATTAAATCCGGATTTAAGAATTATCAGTCGGGCATCTGAAGATTCAGCAGAACGAAAACTGCGTAGAGCAGGTGCCGACTTTGTGATTTTACCTGATAGCGTTGGCGGAATAAGAATGGCTAAACTTGTTTTTGAACCAGGGGTTATTGAATTTTTAGAGCATATTGTTGCAAAAAGCGGGATAAGTGTTAATCTTGTTGAAATTGACTGTAAAGACATTAAATCAACTCTTTTTGGCAAAACCCTAACAGAATTAGATATCCGCAAAAGATCGGGAGCTAATATTGTAGGAATAAAAAAACCAGATGGAGAATTTATTTTTAATCCAACCTCCGACCAGAAAATTGTTGAAGGCGTTAAATTGTTTGTTCTTGGAACACCGGAACAAGTTGAATATTTTCAGAACCTTGTTGAAGAACACTAATGTTATTTTTTCTTTCCTCTGAGTAAATTTATCAAAAAAACTAAAAATATTGAACCCAAAACTGCTGACACAAAATTATTTATATCAATATGTAATATCTTAAAAATAAAACCTCCTAAAATTGAACCAAGTATTGCAATAATTATATTGCCGATAAAACCAAATCCTTTACCCTTCATTATTACACCAGCCAACCAACCTATAAAAGCTCCAATCAATAAATAAATTAGAACTATAAACAAACTAACACCAAAAATATACACCATAATAAGCTTAAAAAGTTATTTAATTAATACAATTTTAATTCACATTTTATTAACTCTCAATTATCGTTTTTTTATTTAAAAAGGTTTAAATCCTATTATTTTTCTTACTTCGCTAATAGTTTTACTTCCGCTTTCAATGGCCTTTTCTTTGCCTATTTTCATTATTTTATTTAAATATTCGGAATTATTATAAATATCTAAAATACGTTCACGAATAGGAGTTGTGAAAACTATAATATCTTCGGCTAATTGTTTTTTTAAATCTCCATATCTTATTTCGCAGGCATTATATTTATCATTAAAATAAGAAATAGTATCTTTATTAGAAACAAGCTCCATCAAAGAAAATAAATTTTGAACAGGCTCCGGTTTTGTTGAATTTTGCTCAGCTGGACCTGCATCTGTTACAGCTTTCATAACTTTTTTGCGGATAACTTTAGGCTCGTCAATAAGACTAATAGCATTTCCTTCCGATTTTCCCATTTTTCCGCTGCCATCTAATCCTGGCACTTTTACTAATTTTTCGCCAAAATTATAAGGTTCGGGAATGTTAAAATAATCAACCTCATAAATTCTATTAAATCTTTGTGCAAATTTACGTGTCATTTCAAGATGTTGCTCTTGATCTTTGCCAACCGGCACTTTATGAGCGTTATGAATTAAAATATCGGCAGCCATTAAAACAGCATAGGTAAGCAATCCGGCATTAACGTTTTCCGGTTGTTTACGAACTTTTTCCTTAAAAGTGGTAGTTCGTTCCAATTCACCAACATAAGCGTTCATTCCAAGAAGCAAATATAATTCTGCAACTTGAGGCATATCACTTTGAATATATATAGTTGATTTTTCGGGATCTAAACCACAAGCAATGTATTCACTCAAAACTTTTCGCACATTTTCTTGTAAATCTTCGGGTTTAGGGTGAGTTGTAAGGGAATGATAATCAGCAATAAAAAAATAGCAATTGTTATTTTCTTGCATTTTTACAAAGTTCTTCACAGCACCAAAGTAATTACCAAGGTGCAAATTTCCGGTAGGTCGTATTCCGCTTAAAACAGTTTGCATTTAATATCTTTTTATGGATTATTAACATCATCAACAACAGGGTGTTGATCTGTATTGTTTTGATTATTATTAGGTTGTGTATTTGTAGAGGTATTATTTTGTGTGTCGTCAGGAAAATTTATACCGGTATTATTTGTATTTGAATCATTAATCGGTTGTGTTTGAATATCTGTTGTATCATTTAATTTTCGCATATATTCATTATACTTTGAGCTACAAGGATCTGAATCGTCAAAATGATAATCCATTCGTATCATTTTAAAACCTTTAGTAATAGCTATTTTTGAAAATTTCATTATTTTGCTATTAGCATCTCTATCAGGCAAAAAGTTTCCTTTACAGTTTAGGTTTAAAATTACTGTTGAATAAATTGCAGCAATGATAAAAAATTTCACTACCCCCAAAACAGATCCAACAATATTATTTGTTCTATCGGAAGCAACATCAAGAACTCTAACGTGTACAGCTTTTTGAACAAAAACAGAAAACCATATTGCACCGGCAAAAGTAGCAGCAAGAACGATTGACCCAAACACCTCAGGCACCGGAGTTTTCATACCGCTCATAAAATACATATATGTCATTCGAGATAATGCCCCTGAAATAACCATACCTCCGGCAAGAGCAAATAGCGACAAGCCCATAATTATACCTCCGCGTTTATAGCCTCTGTAACCGCCCCAAGCTAAAATACCGAGTATTAAAACACCAAAAAGAGAAAAACTAACATCAATATGTATTGCAAATAATGTCATCAATTTGTAAAAATAACTTTTTCTAATTTTTCAAACAAAGAAGGCAATTCCTCTTTAATAATTTTATAAATTGTAGCATGATCAGTTTCATGAAAATCACTTATTATAATTTTATCGTATTCTTTAAATTTTTCCCAGTCAATAAAATCGTATTTTTCTTTTGTTAACTGTGATAATTTTGCTTCCAAATCTTTTAAAAATAACATGTTAGAAATTAAATTTTCGTACACTAATGTTTTTTTTATATCTTCAACACATGTTATTTTTTCGGCAATTTTTAAACACTTTGATGTAGCTAAGTGTAAATTAAACAAAAGTTCTTTTTCCACTTTAATCTTTTTTTATTAACAATTTTAATTCATCAAGTTGCTCTTTACTCACCGGCGATGGACTATCAATCATTACATCTTTACCTGAATTATTTTTAGGGAAAGCTATAACATCTTTTATTGATTCCGAGTTGTTAAACATTGCAACCCAGCGATCTAAACCATAGGCAATTCCACCATGAGGAGGAGCTCCGTATTTAAAAGCATTCATCAAAAAACCGAACTGATTTTGAGCCTCTTCGGGCGTGAAGCCCAAAGTATCAAACATTTTTCGTTGCACTTCGCTATCATGAATACGAATAGATCCTCCGCCAAGCTCTACGCCGTTAACTACAAAGTCGTAAGCATTAGCACGAACTTTTGCTGGCTCGGTTTCAAGCATTGATATATCTTGGGGTTTTGGTGATGTAAAAGGGTGATGCATTGCATGAAAACGATTTGTTTCTTCGTTCCATTCAACTAATGGGAAATCTACAACCCACAACGGAGCAAATTTATTATTGTCTATTAAATTTAACTCTTTTGCAAGCTCTAATCTGAGGTCTCCAAGAATTTTTAATGATTTATCATAATTTCCGGAAATAAGGAAAATAATATCATTAGGTTTTGCATCAAATTTTTGAGCTATTTGTTGCAAATCTTCAGCACCAAAAAATTTATCTATAGAAGATTTAAAAGTTCCATCGGCATCATATTTTATCCATACCAAACCTTGAGCTCCGATTTGTGGTTTTTTTACAAAATCAGTTAACTTATCAATTGCTTTTCGCGAAAATTTATCAACTACATTAACAGCACAAATACCGCCAATATATTCGGCATCATCAAATATTTTAAAATTTTTACCTTTTGATATTTCAGTTAAATTATTAATTTCCATGCCAAAACGCAAATCGGGTTTATCTGAACCATATTTCGCCATTGCTTCGGAAAAAGGCATTCTTTTAAAAGGCTCATTAAAATCAACATTTTTAAACATTTTAAAAATATGTTTTGCCATTCCTTCAAAAGTGTTCAAAATGTCTTCCTGTTCAACAAAAGCCATTTCGCAATCTATTTGAGTAAATTCAGGCTGACGGTCGGCTCTTAAATCTTCGTCTCTAAAACATTTAACTATTTGGTAGTATCTATCGTATCCGGCAACCATCAAAAGTTGTTTAAAAACTTGTGGCGATTGGGGTAATGCGTAAAAGTTTCCTTCGTTCATTCGCGAAGGCACAACAAAGTCACGAGCTCCTTCGGGAGTAGATTTTATCAGAACAGGGGTTTCAACGTCTATAAACCCTTGTTTATCTAAATAATTACGAACAGCTATCGACATTTTGTGTCGTAACATTAAAGCTTGTTGACGTGGGTTGCGTCGTAAATCTAAGTATCTGTATTTCATCAGTATATCTTCGCCGCCATCTGTTTGATCTTCAATAGTAAATGGCGGAACCTCCGATTTGCTCAAAACTTTTAAATCTGTTGCTATTATTTCAATTTCACCGGTAGGAATTTTTTTATTCTTACTATAGCGTTCAGCAACTTCACCGGTAACCTGTATCACAAATTCTCTTCCGAGTTTACGAGCTTGGGTGCATAATTCGGCATTTGTTTCCATATTAAAAGCTATTTGTGTAATTCCATATCGATCTCTAAGATCAATAAAAGTCATACCGCCAAGATCTCTATTCTTTTGTAACCAACCACTTAGGGTAACTTTAGTTCCAATATTTTCGACACGTAACTCGCCGCATGTATGTGTTCTGTACATCTGTATTTTTATTTTATAAAATTAAGCCAAATTTATTTATTCTGCAAAAATAAAAAAAAATAACATTATGCAATGTATCAGTTAGTTTAATTATTGAAAGTAAAATATTACAGTAATATAATTATCTTTGCACTTTTAAATATTGCAACTATAAAATAAACAAAACAACTAAAATGAAAAAATTATTTTTTACAATCGCTCTAATTTTCGTTTCAGTACAAATTTTTGCTCAGAATGACGATAATTTTTCGATTTTACTTTCTCAAAAAGCATCTGACGCAGATTTAGTAACAAAATTAGAAAATTTTAAAGCAGGCGGTATCGAAAAAGAGTTAAATTTAGATAGCGTTTCTGTTCAACAAATTATTGATACAGCTTTAACTTACAAAGGAACACCGCATTGTATGGGCGGAGTTAGCCACTCTTGCATAGATTGTTCGGGCTTATTGTACATGACTTTTAAAAACAATGGAGTAGATGTGCCGCATAGTTCGCAAGAATTGGCTCGCTACGGCTCAATCATAATTGAAGCAGACAGCCTGCAAAGGGGAGATTTAGTATTTTTTGTAAAAACCTATAGCACATCAAAAGTTATAACCCATTCCGGAATTTTTATTGGTGATGGTGAATTTATTCATACTTCGGCAAGTAGGGGTGTTGTTATTTCAAACATAAGCAGCAGTTATTATCAAGATCATTATATTTTTGGAACACGAATTTTTAAATAAATTCACTTAACAACATCAATATTATCAACATAACACGAAAACTTAATTATGCTTTTATTTATTGATGTTGTTATTTTTTCTGAAAGTATATCTCCCAAATTGCCAACTTCATAAACTCCTAATGTTGTAACAGAACTAATATTTAAATCGTAAACACCTCTGGTTTGATTTAACTCAAAAAAGTAATTTGTTTCTAAAGAATAATCAGAGGTTAGAAATCCTGAATAATCACTTTCGGTTACCGGAAAAGAATAAATGCTAAAAACAGTATCTTTATTTACATTCCAAATTTTTATATAAGTTCCATCAAAACAATTATAAGAATATGTTTCTTTTGTTAAAAAAGTTTTTTGATTGGGACAAATATCCTGTAAAAAATATTCAAACTCAACGTCAAAGAAAGCTTCTGAATAAGAGATTGTTATATTTTCTTCAGTTTTTAATAACTCACCATTATCAAAATAAAAAAAGTTGACAGCAAGATTATGATTATCGTTCAAAATAAACACTACCTCCTGAATACTATCCCCAAAAATATCACACGAAGTTGTTTTATAACTTAAATATTGTTTTTTAAAATCTACTTTTAAATTATTTTTTTGAACAAAACTATTATTTATAAAGTATTCATTTAAAAGAGAGTCATTTTTAATCGCAAATATTGTATCAACAACCTCCAATTGTGCAAATGCAGAATTTAAAGAAATAATGATAGTTGTAAAAAGTAAAAATAGTTTTTGCATTTTATATTTATTTTGCAGAACAAATAATTAAATCGACGAATATTTAGAGCATTAATTAAAAGTACTTATCTTATTGAAATGAGCTTCTATAGTTATAGCAGCTTTTTATAAATCATTTTTGTAAAAAATTTGTCTTGTTACAACCTCAACAGGCTTTTTAAGTTTTTTCCCTTTTTTGTTTATGTGATATTTTTTTCTTTCTGTCCAATTATTTTGGTCGTCATAAATATATTTATAGGCTAAAAATTTTTTAAACCAAGGCTGTTTTAAAAAAACTATATCACCTAAGGAATTATATTCATTTTCAGAAGTATCAAAAATGCATTTTTTTGTTTCAGTTGACACTAAATTTCCATAACCATTATAGAAAAATATTTTATATTTGTTTTTGTGATAAAAATATTTCACTGTTGCATGTGAATTTATATGTAGATCGTCATAAGTAGAAGACAACCTAATTATATTATCTAAACTATCGTATTTATAATATGTGGCAGATACAAATTGATTGTTTTTATTTTTTTTAGTTTCAGAAATCAGTAACCCTTTTGCATTATATGTAAACTCAGTAATAACTTCTTGAATATATTTATTAGAAATAACATTGATATAATGATCAGATATAACATTTCGATTAGAATCAACAATCATCGTTCCTTTAAAAAAACTGTTTTGAGCCTCTGTATAATAAATTATTGCGTTTTCATTGTAATAATATTTTGAGGTATATGCAAATTCTTCTCCTGAAGAATAATTTCCTGAACAAACAATTATAACACTATCGATTTTGTCATAATCTCTAAAAACGTCATTTTTAGGTGCATTTTTATTAATCCAGAACGAGTTAATTGATTGTGAATTTGCAGTAAAAATAAAAATTATACTAAAAAACAATAAAACTAATTTTTTCATTTTTTCAGCAAAACTAAAAAATTCTACCTTAAAGCAAAAGGAATTTTAACAGTAAAACTTATATTTCTACCCATATTATAAAAGCCTAAATTTTTTAATGTTGAAAGATGATCATAATACAATTCATTTAACAAATTATTAGCATTAAGCGAAAACAAGATATTTTGATTAGCAACTTTGTATTCCGCCCCAATTGAGGCATTTAGCAAAAAATATGCATCTGTTTCTGTTTCAAACAATGCAGGTTTTTGTTGCGATTGGGCATAAACACCACCTACCTTAAAAAATACGTTTTGGAAAAATAATAACTCACTTTTTTGCAACTTTGTTTCAAACTTTAACTTATTATGCGGAATAAAAGGCAAATAAGTATTATCATCTTTTATACCAATCAAATACGAATAAGAAGTTTTAAAATCTAACCAATTAAATGGCAAAAAATCAGCCGAAACTTCTCCTCCATAGAGAGTAGAATTTGTTTGCGAATATCTAAAAATCTGACTTCCATTTGCCGAAAGCTCATCAGTTGGAGCTAAATATATGTAATTAAAAATCCGGTTGTAAAAAATTGAAAAATCAAGCATAATGTGTTTTGTGTGAAAATGAGAACTAAAATCGGCTTCGTAATTTCGTTGAGAATGCAAATTTATATTTCCTTGTTCATATCTTACCCCATGTACTCCATCTTGAGTTAATTCAGCCAAGTTTGGAGTTCTATATGCCGAAGCAACATTTGAACGAAGTAAAATTTTATCACTTAATTGATAAGTTGCTCCAACAGAACCACTAAAATTATTATACATTGTATCAATAACCCTACTGTTAAGTTCAGCAATAGTGTTTACAAATCTAATATCGTATCTAACTCCTGCCTGAGTTTTTAATTTATCAAAAAATGAATGCTGAACTAATATGTATCCCGAAAAATCATTTACCGTAGCATCTGGTATCAAATCACTTGGAGCGCCATTATTTTTAACAACCTTGTTAGCTCCCTGAAAACCAACAATATATTCCGAGTTAATATTTGAAGGTAACATCACCTGAAAATCATACGAAAAAGTATTCAAATTCATATTCACCATTTCAAAAGCCGGAGTAAAATTATCTGTTTGTAAACGCCTGTTATTTATTTGATAAGCAGCATTAAGCTTAATTTTATAACTTCCAAGAAATAATGTGTTTTTTGTTGAAATAATATGACTTGTTAAATCCTGATACCAAAATTCATTATTTCTGCTATTCATATCAATCAAAGAAATAACAGCAGGAACAGCCATTCCAAATTCAGGTTTATTAAAATCATAGTAAAACCTAAACAATCCAAAATTTTTATTTATACCAATATTAGCTTTAAAGCTTTTTTCATTAAATCTGGTATTTGGAATAAAATCATTGTTTCCGTCTTTATAATCTTCGTGTGATTTAATTCCCGCTCTAAAGCCCCAAAAAAACTTATCATTACTGCCTTTAAGTCCAAAACTTGACACAGCACCCAGAGTATTAGAATGTAACTGTAAAGTATAATCTCCGATAATTTTTCCAACCGGAGCCGGTTTTTCTCGTAAAATATTTATCACTCCACCAACTGCATCGGAACCGTAGAGCAAGGAAGCCGGACCTTTGATAATTTCAACTCTATCAGCTCCAAATTCATCAACTAAAAAAGGGTGATTTTCAGAAAATTGAAAATTCTCCATTTTAATACCGTTATTTAACATAAGAATATTTGTCATTGAAAGTCCACGAATAACCGGTTTTGCAACTCCTGCTCCTTTAGCAATAATATCAACCCCTGGCACCGAAGAAACAGCCTCTAAAAAAGTAGGCGTTCCGGCTAAAGAAATATCATTTGAATTAACAAGTTCAATCTTTATAGCATTTTGATGCTGAGAGGAATAACTGCCTCCTGAAATTACAACCTGTTCGGCTTGCATAACAGCTAATTCTAATTCAATATTTAGTTCTATGTCATCATTAGCCAGATAAATTGTTTTGATTTCTGTTTTATATCCTACAAAAGAAAATTGAATAGTTGTTTTTCCGTGAGGAAGATTTGCTATATTAAATTCGCCTTGAGCATCAGTCAAAGTTCCTTTATTTAATTCTGGGAAAAACACACTTGCAAAAGGCAGTGTTTTTCCGGTAGTGTTATCTATTACTGTACCTTTTATAGTAACTTGTGCAAAGTTTGCTTGAAAAAGAAAAGACAAAAGCACTAATATTAAATATAATTTTTTCATAATTTTTTCAATATTTCATAACCTGCAAACATAAGGTTATATGTAATTATTTATTAAAAGTTTATTAACAATACAATATCAAACAAGCTTAATGTTTTATTTTAGATTGCATTTATCACAAAGTCCTTTTATAATTACTTCAGTTTCTTGTATATAAAAACCATCAGGTAATTTTGGCGATGTTACTGGAATTTCGTCCATACATTTTACCGCACCGCATTGGTAACAATAAAAATGAGCATGATGAACTTTTAATGTGATAGAATTATCTAAAGCATATTTAACCACTTGATTATCAACAACTATCTTATGAATAATGTTTTTATCTAACAAGGTTTTAAAAGACCTGTAAAACGTTGTTCGGTCAAATTTTTCATCAAGTTTTTCTTTTATCTCATTTTCGGATAAAGCATTTTTTGATTCGGCAATGGTTGAAATTATTCCTTGCCGACAAGGCGTAAATTTCAAATCTATTTCGTGTAATATTTGTTTTGGTTTCATGAAAAAAATAAATAAAATCCACTAATGCAACAATGTTGCAAAGATAAACTAAAAAACAACAATTGCAACAATGTTGCATTATTTTTTTTTAAACCAATTTTTATTGAGGCAAGGACAAATCCCAAATAACCTTTTCTTGCACGCCTTTTGAGAGGTTAATTTTTGTTTTGTAAACGAAAACTTTTTCGGATTGCAGGTGTTTCAGATAATTTCCGGTATCCCAATAATCGTTATTATTTTTATCATAAAACATTTTAAGCGTGTATGTTCCGGGCAAAAACATTGGATCTTTTAGTGTTTTATTAGAATTAAAAGTTGTTCGCCTGTAAACATCTCCGTTTTGGTCTTCAATAATCAAAATCATTTTGCCGGCAGGTAAACTATAAAACACACTTGTATCAATAGTAACAGAATCAAGGGCAGCCCAAATATTCTTAATATTTAAATAAACAGAGGCAAAATCATCGGCAGAAAAAACCTCAAAAGAATATTTGGCCGAATCGCTTACATTGCCATACAAATCAATTAGTGCGGCACTATCAACTACTAATTCGTATTTTTTAGAAGAAGTAAAACTTGCCTTAAAATTCAAATTTCTTATTTTATTATCATCGGTAGAAATAATAAAATCCACAGGGCGTTTTAATTTCAAGTCGATTTCTCTGCCTACAATTTGAGTATTGTTATCTGCAATGCGTTCAACTTTTAGAGCTAAAGTATCCGAAATCCAAATAGTATCATTGTGTTGATTAATGTCAAAATATGAAATTCTAACTCTCATTGTATTTAACCTTAAAACCCGTTGATTAATTATACTAATAAGCATTGTATCTTTAGTTGGGCTCAAAGTTAATGTGTTCCATTTTTTAACTGGGTTAAACGACAAAAGTTCCACTTCGGGCGTTTCAAAAAACGGTTTTTTAAAACCAAGAAGAATTTTACTTCTTAAGTACCTTCTTTCATAAGTGATTTTTTGTCTATCAAAAACAAAAACACTTTTTATAGTATCGTCAAAGTATAAATTTTGATTGTCAATATTTTTTAAGTCAACAAAATTTACAGCGATATCTAAAGTGTCTTTATCAATTAATCTTGAATTTTGAAGTACAATTTTTAGTTGATTTTTATATCTTTTCACATAGTAGTCAGATTGATTAAAATCAAGAATATTTAACTTAAAATTTGACGGAATATTTTTAGAAAAAACAAGCAAAATTGTGTCTTGAGTTAGTCTTTGCTTTTTAGTTATTTTTTGATGAGTAACTGAAAGTTTAAATGATTTTGAAATATTTTGTATTTGATTGAAAAAGAATAAGTTATCATAATCTACCGTAAACTTTAAAGTATCCAACAGAGCAAGCGAATGATTAGTTATTTTGCAAAAAACAGTGTCATTCGCAGCAGATTTTGTCCAAATAATAGGAATATCTGTTTCGTTATAATTTTCAAAATTAACAAAAAATGTTTCAACAATAGGTCGGCTAAAAATAAAGACTAAACTATCGTATTCGGGTCTAATAACACTAATAAGTTGTTTTTTTTCGTCAACAACAACCGTATCAACTAATTCAAACAAATGTATTTTTGAAGTATCAATTTGTTTAATTAAACTTTTAGGAACAACAGTAAAAGGTTCGTAAACACTAATACTGTTTTTCAAAGAATTTATTTTTAAAGGAAGAGTATCTGAGGTGTAATCATAATCAAAAAAAGAAATTGTATCATTTACAACAACCGTATCATTATCATAATATTTTGCTATAAATTGTAGAGTATCAGCCGTAAAAATTTCCTTATTAGTAAACCAAAAATATATAGAATCACCCGACAAAAAAGTTTCGGTTTTATATTCAAAATATTGGCTTGATGCTAAATCAAAAGGTTGAATTTCAATATAATTATTTATAAGAGGTTTTACAAAAAACAATTTTATTAAGCCTTTAGTTTGTCTAACTAACCTTTTAACCTCCTGATTAGCACTACCCTCAGTAAACATATATAATTTTAAATTATCAGGGTAATATTCAGTTAATTTATTTACTTTGATAGAATCAACCATTAAAGTATCTAAAATAGTATCAATCAGCGGATTAACAACAACAGTACCGGAGTCAAGAGTGTCATAAGTTGTAATAATTTTAAACCAAGGAACAATTAAAGAATCTTCAAAAGCAATACGATTTTCGTCATCATTATAAATAAAATTACCATTAAAATCATCAAGGGCAAATATTTTGTAATTTCTAACACCAATTCTTGAAATTTTAAAATTCCCGGAAGAATCGGTTTTAGTAACGTAAAGAGGCAACTGTTTAAACGGGATAGAATCAGATAAATCGGCATATAGAAAAACAGCTACATCTTTCATTGGCTCAAACGAATAGGCATCAACAACCTGCCCTGAAACCTGGTGGTAATCTATGCTATCATAGGTTGAAAAAACGTAGTCAAAATTTTTAACTGTATTTCCTTCATGTAAATCAACAATTGAATTCCCAAAATTAAAAGTATATGTAACACTATCGAGTAAAGGTTCTTTTAAACTAATAATTAGCTTTCTGCGAGCAACTTTAAACTTCGGTTTTTCGGCAAAGGGAGGAGAAGAAAAAAAGTCAAGATCAATATTTTTAGTAACAATAAATTCACTAAATTTAATTTCAATTTTTTGTTGGGTAAAATTTGTGTCATTTAAAGCAGGATAACTACTAATAATTTTAGGAGGAATAGTATCTACAGGACCACCAGTAAGAGGTTGATTTTGCTGAGCGCAAGAAAAAAACAAATAAAACAGTAAAAATATAACAAGTCCTTTTTTCATTATAATCGTATTACCCCGCACTTTAATAACAAAAAAACAGATTAAAATTTTACAATAAAAATTTCAATCTATTTTTTAGCAATTTTATTTAATATTGTAACCCTTAATTAATCCTCTGTCAGAGTTTTGAACAAAATGAAGTATTTTTTGAATCTCGTCAGAATCAGGAAATTGTTTTATTTTATCGATGGCATTAGATAAATTTAGCTTGCTCTGAAACATTATTCTATAAACATCTTGAATTAAGTGAATTTGTTCATTTGAGAAACCTCTGCGTCGTAACCCAATTGAATTAACGCCAACGTAAGCGAGGGGGTCGTGAGCAGCAGTTACAAAAGGTGGCACATCTTGCCTAACTTTTGTTCCTCCGGAAACCATCACATGTGCTCCTATTTTAACAAATTGATGAACCAAAACAGACCCTGAAAGAATAGCAAAATCATCAACAACAACCTCGCCGGCTAATTGAGAATTGTTTACTAAAATACAACTGTTCCCAACCACACAATCGTGAGCAATATGCGAATAAGCCATAATTAAACAATTGTTTCCCACAACAGTTTTTCCTTTGGCAACAGTTCCTCTGTTTATCGTAACAGCCTCTCTAATAGTGGTATTGTTGCCAATTTCAGCAGTAGTAATTTCTCCGTTAAATTTTAAATCTTGGGGAATAGCAGAAACAACAGCAGCCGGGAAAATTCTGCAATTTTTTCCAATTCTTGCACCGTCCATAATTACAGAATTAGGACCAATCCAAGAATCGTCACCAATAACAACATCGCCATAAATAGACGCAAATGGTTCTACTGTTACATTATTACCTATTTTTGCATCGGGATGTATATAAGCTAAATTGCTAATCATAATTATTTGTTTTTAACAATTTGTGCAGTAAAATCGCCTTCGCACGCTATTTCTTGTCCAACAAAAGCTTCGCCATGCATAGTTACAATCCCTCTTTTCATTGGAGCGATAAAAGTACATCTAAAAATCAATGTATCGCCGGGAATAACTTTACGTTTAAATTTTACTTTATCGATTTTTAAAAAATATGTTGAATATTTAGAAGGATCATCAACACCGGAAAGCACTAAAATACCTCCGGTTTGAGCAATTGCCTCAACTATTAGAACGCCGGGCATAACAGGTTCGTCGGGGAAATGTCCTACAAAAAAAGGTTCATTCATGGTTACATTTTTAACAGCAATAATGCTGTTGTCGGTAACTTCTATTGCTTTATCAACCAACAAAAAAGGCGGACGATGTGGTAACAATTTTTTAATTTGATTAATATTTGCAAAAGGAGGAGCATTCAAATCAACTTCGGGAATATTTCCTTTTATTTTTCGTTTTTTAATTTCTTGACGAATTATTTTAGCAAATTCAATATTTGATGCGTGCCCAGGACGAGTTGCTAATATTTTACCTTTTACCGGCATTCCAACCAAGGCAAAATCTCCAATTAAATCTAAAAGTTTATGACGTGCGGGTTCATTTCTAAAAATCAAATCTTTTTCATTCAAAATACCTTGATCAATGGCTTTTACACGAGGTTTGTTAAATTTATCGGCAAGGCGGTTAAGCTCGTCTTGAGTAACACCTTTTTCAATAATAACTAATGCGTTATCTAAACTGCCTCCTTTTATTAAATTATTTTCTAACAGAAATTCTAATTCCCGAAGAAAAACAAAAGTTTTAGCCGAAGCAATTTCGCTTGCATAATCGCCAATATGATCAAGAGTAGCGTATTGATGTCCAAGAACAGCAGAATGATAGTCAATCATAACGTTAACAGAAAATTCGTCATCAGGAAAAGTCATTATTTCAATGCCTTTATCCTCATCGGAATAATGAAAAGATTTTTTTATCTCAAAAAATTCTTTTTCAGCATTTTGTTCAACTAAGCCTACTCTTAAGATTTCATCAACAAAAGGTTTTGAGTTTCCGGAGAGTATTGGAGTTTCAACTGCATCAATTTCAACAATAAGATTATCAATACCTAAACCGTAAACGGCAGACATAACATGTTCAACAGTTACAACACGAGCCCCATTTTTTTCAATAGTTGTACTTCGAGCAGTGTCAACAACATTTTCAACAAGTGCCTCAACAGACGGTTGTCCTTCGAGGTCTATTCTTTTAAATTTTATTCCATGATTTTCGGGGGCAGGTTTAAACGTTAAATGTGCAAATACACCCGTGTGTAAACCTTCGCCTTCAAAATTTAAAGGTCGTGCTATTGTTTTTTGTTTCTCAGCCATAAAAACAAATTATTTAGTTTAAAATTGCGACGAAAATAGTTAAAATATGTTTAAACAAAAAAACGGACATGTATATCTCTAATTATCTTTATCTTACAATTTTTGTTTTAGTTTTTCAAGTTCATTTTTAAGTTCAATAATGTCATTACGAAAATCGGGTAAATTTTTGAATACAGAATATGAGCGATGAAATTTTGACAATTCAAAAGCCGGCGAACCAAGCAATGTTGTTTTTTCTTTTGTAACAGCCTTTACAACCCCTGCTTGAGCTCCTACATTAGTATTATTTGCAATTTTAACATGCCCAACAAATCCTGCTTGCCCTCCAATTAAACAATTTTTACCAATTTTTGTAGATCCGGCAACACCTGTTTGAGCTGCAATTACCGTGTTTTCACCTATTTCAACATTATGGGCTATTTGTATTAAATTGTCGAGTTTTACTCCTTTTTTTATTACTGTTGCTCCAAGAGTTGCCCTGTCTATTGAGGCATTTGAGCCAATTTCAACATCATCTTCGATAATAACATTTCCAATTTGATGTATTTTTAAAAAAGTTCCATCTTTTTGAGGAGCAAAGCCAAAACCATCTCCCCCAATCACTGTACCCGAATGAATAATGCAATTTTTTCCGATGATACAATCCTGATAAATTTTAACTCCGGGATATATTATCGTATTGTCGCCAATTTGTACATTTTCGCCTATATAAACTTGCGGATATATTTTTACTTTATCTCCTATAGAGGCATTTGTTGCTACATAAGAAAAAGAACCTATAAAAACTTCGTTACCAAGTATTGCAGATTTACTAACAAAAGCTATTTCTTCAATACCAACCCTATCTATGTTTCGTAATTTTTGATAAATATCTACTAATATAGCAAAGGCTTTATAGGCATCATCAACTACAATTAAAGTTGGCGTTACTTTTTTATCGGGCACAGAATCCTTATTAATTAAAACAACCGAAGCAGAAGTAGAATACAAATAATTTTCGTATGCCGGATTAGCAAGAAAACTTAAAGACCCTGATTTTGCTTCTTGTATTTTGGATATTGTAATAACTTTTTCGTTAGGATTTCCTATTACCTGCCCTGATAATAAATCAGCTATTGATTTTGCTGTATATTCCATAAAATTTAAATATAATTCTGAATAAAATTCACCAACAACCTTACAGGAGTGCCGGTTGCCCCTACTCCACGATAATCTGTTTTTGTTTCTAAAAATGCAGAAGGAGCAATATCTAAATGTACCCAAGGATAATCGGTAAAATGTTCTAAAAATTTAGCGGCAGAAATATGACCGGCATAAGCACCGCCAATATTTTTTATGTCGGCAATTTTAGATTTTAAGCCTTCGCCGTACTCTTCCCATAAAGGAAATTCAATCAATCTTTCGTGAGTGTAATCTGCTGATTTATAGAGTTTTTTTGTGATGTTTTTATTTGTTTTTGCCATCATCGCAGTGGCAAAAGTTCCAATAGCGCCAACTGCTGCACCTGTTAAAGTAGCTATATCAATTACTAATTCGGGTGAATATTTTTGAGCATAACTTAATGCGTCGGCTAAAATTAATCGCCCTTCGGCATCAGTGTTTAAAACCTCTACGGTCATGCCATTGTGCATTTTAATTACATCTCCGGTAACATAACCGTCTTTGCCAATTAAATTATCAGTTGCCGGAACTAAACCAATTACATGAACAGGCAGTTTTAATTTTGCAATAGCGTATAATGTGCCAACAACAGCAGCAGCACCAGCCATATCGGACTTCATATTGTCCATGTATTTTCCGGGCTTTAAATTATAACCTCCTGTGTCAAAAACTATTCCTTTACCTACTAAAATCAAAGGCTTTTTGTTTTTCGCATCTTCGGGCTTCCATTCTAAAATAGAAAAAGTTGGAGGTATTTTACTTGCTCGGTTAACTGCAAGTAAACCGCCCATTTTAAGAGCTTCTATTTGTTTTTTATTCAAAACTTCGGCCGTAAAACCTGCTATTGTTGATAATTTTTTAATACGATTTGATAAATCAACAGAATTTAAACCCGAAAAAGGTTCATTTACTAAATCTCGAGTAACAAATACGCCTTCAATTATTGTTTGTAACGATTTAGTATTTTGCTCTGTTGCTTTTTTTTCTCTAATTTGTATTGTTTTCAATACTTCTTTTTTATTTTCAATATCTTTAGTAAAATATTTTAAAAACGTATAATTACTTAGCATTAAGCCTTCGATAAATGCGTTATAAAGACAGAAATCAAAAACATCATTACTTACACAAACATCTTCAATTTGTTTTTTTCTTATCAAAGAGAAAACTTTATAAGCTAAACTTCTAAAATTTTCTTTATTTTCGTCAGTTTTTGAAGTTTCGGCAAAAATCAAAAACACGTAACGTGAATATTGATTTATTTCAATTATTTTATCGTTATTTTTAATTGATTTTTTTATAAATTTCAACTCATCTTCAGAGAATTTCCACTCTTTTAAGGAAGCGTTTTTCTCAGAAAGAATAATTAGATTTGAATTTTTTGATGTTTTTTTAATTATTGATAATTTCATAATTCTTATGATTTAAAAAATCGGTTTAAACTAAATCTAAGCCGATATCGTTTCTAAAATATTTTTTATAAAAAGTAACTTTATTAACATCAGAATAAGCAATTTTGCGTGCAGATACAATATTTTTATCTAAAGCAGTTACAGTAATAACCCTTCCTCCGTTTGTTAATAATTTTCCGTTTTCAAACTTAGTTCCGGCATGAATAAACAAAGTATTATTTGTTGGTTCTTGTATATTTATTTCAATATTTTTTTCGTATTTTTCAGGATATCCGCCCGAGGCTAATACAATAGTTAAAGCTGTTTGGTCAGAAATTTTGAGCTGATAATTTTCAATATTTTCATCGGCTATCGACAACATCATTTCGGCAAAATCAGATTCAATTCTGGGCAAAACAACCTGAGTTTCGGGGTCGCCTAAACGCACATTATATTCAATTACATAAGGCTCGTTATCAACTTTAATAAGCCCTAAAAATATGAAGCCTTTGTAGTCTATTTTGTCGTTTTTTAAACCCGCTATTGTTGGTTTTATAATTTTATTTTCAACTTTAGCCATAAAAACCTCATCGGCAAAAGGAACAGGTGAAACAGCTCCCATTCCGCCTGTATTTAAACCTGTATCATTGTCGCCTATGCGTTTATAATCTTTAGAATTTGGCAGAATTTTATAATTACACCCATCTGTAATAACAAAAACAGAAAGTTCAATGCCATCTAAAAACTCTTCGATTACAACATTTTTACCGGCAGTTCCAAATTTCCCGGAAAACATAAGTTGCAATTCATGCTTTGCTGCATCAATTTCATTTAAAATAAGAACACCTTTACCGGCAGCAAGTCCATCAGCTTTAATGACATAAGGTGGTTTTAATTCTTGAAGAAAATTTACGGCTTCGGTAAGTTCTGAACTTGAAAAAGATTTGTAACGTGCTGTGGGGATTGAATTTTTAATCATAAATTCTTTAGCAAAAGTTTTACTTCCTTCAAGCATAGCACCTTTTTGCGAAGGACCCACAATTTTTAGATTTTTATTTTTTTTCGCTTTTAAAAAATCAACTAATCCATTTACTAAGGGATCTTCGGGACCAATAATAACAAGCTCAATGTTATTTTTAATTATCTCGTTATAAATAGCTTCAAAGTCATCTAAACTAATACCAATATTTTCACCTATTGCATTTGTGCCTCCATTACCGGGAGCAAAAAACACCTTATTAATTATATTGCTTTTAGACAACTTCCAACCTATAGTATATTCCCGACCACCTGAGCCAATAACAAGAGCTTTCATTTTAAATTTTTTGTAAAAAATACATGTTTATAAAATACAGTTTATGCAATAAAATTTAACCCAAAACAAGATAATTCGTTGTTTTAATTTGAATATGTGTTGTTTTAGAAAGATTTTACGACAATGGTTGCAATTTAAGTGCTTACAAATGTATATTATTTTTAAGAAAATCAAAATTTTTAAGTGATAGAATTGCTCAAATATCTGTTATTCAAGTTAGAATAATTTAGCTTACAATAAATTCATTTTACAAAATATATCGCAATATTTTAAGCATTACTATATATTTGCAAAAAAATAAAGATGAAATTAGAACATCGAGTTGTTGAATTTATAAAAGAACATCATGTTTTAACACTTTCAACGGCTGTTAACAATATCCCGTATTCTTGTAATTGTTTTTATACTTATTTCGAAGAAGACAATGTAATTATTTGCACATCTGACTATAATACAAAACACATCAAAGATGCTCAACAGAATAATAATGTGAGTGGCAGCATTGTACTTGAAACATCAATAGTTGGAAAGATACAAGGCATTCAATTTAATGGCATTATGATCGAAGCAACCGATATATTATTCAAAAAATACAAAAAAGCCTATTTAAAACGTTTTCCTTTTGCAATACTAAAAAATACCGCTCTATGGATTATTGATTTAACTTTTATTAAAATGACAGACAACAGGTTAGGTTTTGGGAAAAAAATAATATGGGAAAAAAACTTTAACGATGCTATATAAAAATCAATTTAAAAAATTTGATATTGAAGATCAAAAATCTTTTCCGGAAGATGATCTGAATTTATTTGTTGGGAGTTCAACATTTAGGCGTTGGACTAACTTACAGGAAGATTTTTTGCCGAAAAAAACTTTAAACAGAGGTTTTGGAGGTTCAACAATGGAGCAACTTTTGATGTTTAATGAACAATTAATTACTAAATATAAATTCAAAAAAATTTTTATTTACGAAGGAGATAATGATGTTGGAAGAAAACCCGAAAAAATACCTATTATTTTAGAACAATTTAAAAAATTAGTAGCCATAATCCACGAGCATCAACCCGAGGCTCAAATAAATTATTTGTCAATAAAATGTTCTCCTTTTAGAGAAAAAAACTGTGAAAACTATAAAAACTCAAACATTGTATTTAAAAATTATTGTGAAACAGAAAAATATTTGAATTTTATTGATATAACTAAAGCTCTTACAGATGAAAATGGCGAAATAATAAGAGAATTTTTTAACGAAAAAGATGGAATTCATCCCAGCGAAAAAGGATATAAAATTCTTGCAAAAATATTGATGCCGCATTTATATCCTGTTGAAAATTAATGCCTAATTCAAATATTTTCTGAAAAAAAATTAATAAATTTTGAAAAATAAACTGATAATCATAGCTTTGTAAAACTTTAAAAAAACAGTTTTTCAATTTAAACATCTGACTAACAATAAAATAATCAAGAAAATGAAAACAATAAAAATTTTATCGTGGGTTTTACTGTTAAATATATTTGTAACAACCTCATGTACTCAGGATCAAAGTGTTAACACTTCTGCAACAACTGACAATAACACAACAACTACCACTACAATAACAAATACAAACAATTCAAGTCAAATAAACACATCTAATCAAACAGAAACTATGGTACTTATTAAAACTACAATGGGAGACATGAAAATAAAGTTATACAACGGAACTCCCTATCATAGAGACAATTTTATAAAATTAGTGAACCAAGGATATTACAACGGTTTATTATTTCATCGAGTAATAGAAGAATTCATGATTCAAGGAGGTGATCCTGATTCAAAAAATGCTTCGGCAAATGCTCAACTTGGCAGCGGCGGTCCCGGATATACACTTCCTGCCGAAATTTCACCCGATTATTTCCACAAAAAAGGAGCTTTAAGTGCAGCACGTACAGGCGATCAAGGAAACCCTACTCGTCGTTCTTCGGGTTCTCAATTTTACGTAGTTACCGGTAAAGTTTACACTGATGCTGAACTTGATATGATTGAACAAAGAATGTTTACTAAATTTTCTGATGCTCAAAGACAATCTTACACTACTGTTGGCGGAACTCCTTTTTTAGATGCTCAGTACACTGTTTTTGGCGAAGTTATTGAAGGTATTAACGTTGCTGTTAATATTTCTAAAGTTGCTAAAAATGCTCAGGATCGTCCAACTCAAGATGTTAAAATAATTTCGATGGAAGTAGTTGAATAGTTGAAAGTTCATAAAATTGAAAGTTTGTAAAGTTGAAAAAAGAATAAAGATATTTATGCTTTGTTGCTATTAATTTTGCAAACTTTTATTATAATAATTTTAATGCAAAAATCATGATTGATAAAATTAAAGCCCATATAGAAGAAGTAAAAAAGTTTTCGGCCTCAAAAATTGAAGAAGTTGAAGCATTTAAGAACAAATTCTTGTCTAAAAAAAATGGCGTATTAACCGGATTTTTTACTGAATTTAAAAATATTCCGGCCGAACAAAAAAAAGATTTAGGACAAGTATTAAATACTCTGAAATTATCGGTTGAAAATAAAATTACAGAATTAAAAGGAAAAATTGAAGAAAATTCAGATAAAAATATTGATATAGATTTATCGCTGCCGGGAGAAAATATTAGTTTAGGAAGTTTACATCCAATAACTGTTGTTAGACGCGAAATATTGGATATTTTTGAAAGAATAGGTTTTGTTACAATTGAAACACCCGAAATTGACGACGATTGGCATAATTTTACTGCTTTAAATTTTCCACCCGAACACCCTGCCAGAGACATGCAAGATACTTTTTTTGTTGAAAAAAATCAATCTGCAGTAATAAGAACTCACACTTCTAATGGGCAAATTAGATACATGGAAAATCATAAACCTCCTTTAAAAGTTGTTATTCCGGGCAGAACCTACCGAAATGAAGACATTTCTGCTCGATCTCACTTTATGTTTCATCAAATTGAAGCACTTTTTGTTGATGAAAATGTTTCGTTTATAGACCTTAAACAAACTCTTTTGTATTTTGCTAAGGAATTTTTCGGGCACAAAACTAAAGTTCGTTTCCGTCCGTCGTACTTTCCTTTTACTGAACCCTCTGCTGAAGTTGATGTTACTTGTTCTATTTGTGGCGGCGAAGGTTGCAATGTTTGTAAATATACCGGTTGGTTAGAAATTCTTGGCAGCGGAATGGTAGATCCTAACGTGCTTGAAAACTTAGGTATTGATAGTAAAAAATATTCAGGATACGCTTTTGGATTAGGAATTGAACGTATTACAATGCTCAGATACGGCGTTAAAGATATTAGATATTTCTTTGAAAACGATGTAAGATTTTTATCTCAATTTGAAAATATTTAATTTGAATTAAGAATTAGAAATTAAAAATTAATTTTTCTAATTACACTTAAAATAAACTTTTAACTTGCAAGTAATCAGCAATTTATATTCAAACAACATTCTAAACAAATTATAATGCCAAATAAAAATTTTGTAGAAGAACTTAAATGGCGTGGTCTTTTGCACGACATTACACCAAACGCCGAAGAAATTTTATCAAAAGAAAATTCGGTTGGATATATTGGTATTGACCCAACTGCCGACAGCCTGCATATTGGGCACCTTGTTGGTGTTATGGTTATGAAACATTTTCAAAATGCCGGACACAAACCTATTATTGTTGTTGGTGGAGCTACCGGAATGATTGGAGATCCCTCGGGCAAAAGTGAGGAGCGTAATTTATTGGACGAAAAAGCTTTACGATACAACGAAGAAGCTCTTAAAAAACAAATTTCTCATTTTATTAACTTCTCCGATGAAGCTGAAAATCAAGCTATTTTAGTAAACAACTACGATTGGACTAAAGATTACTCCTTTTTAGATTTTAACCGCGATTTTGGCAAACATCTCACTATTAGTTATATGTTGTCTAAAGATTCGGTTAAACAACGAATAGCCTCTAAATCAGGCATTTCTTTTACAGAATTTACTTACCAATTATTACAAGGCTACGATTTTTATCACCTTTATCACAAATATAATTGCAAATTTCAACTTGGCGGATCTGACCAATGGGGTAATATTACTACCGGAATAGAATTAATTCGCCGAAAATCGGCAAATGAAGCTTACGGAATTACTGTGCCCTTAATTACAAAAGCTGACGGCAAAAAATTTGGGAAAACAGAAAAAGGCAATATTTGGCTTTCGCCGGAAAAAACTACTCCTTACGAATTTTACCAATTTTTTATGAATACTGCTGATGAAGATGCCGAGAAATTTATCAGAATTTTTTCTTTTAAAAGTCGTGAAGTATTAGAAACAATTATTGCAGAACATAACGCAGAACCTCACAAAAGAATTGTACAAAAAGCTCTTGCAGATGAACTTACAGCTACTGTTCATGGACAAACTGAACTCCAAAATGCTATTGATGCCAGTAATATTTTGTTTGGTAAAGGCACAAAAGAATCTCTGTCTAAACTTAACGCTAAAACTTTTGAACAAATTTTTGACGGAGTTGCAAGTTTTGAAATTGCTAAGGATTTATTAACGGAAGGAATTAATATTATTGAACTTCTTGCCGAAAAAACAGCAGTATTTGCGTCAAAAGGAGAATGCCGGAGACTAATGAAAGACAATGGTTTAAGCATAAATCAAGAAAAACAAAATGATGCAAACTATACTTTCACTCAAGCAGATTTAATAAACGATAAATATATTTTAATCAGAAAAGGAAAGAAAAACTATTCTTATATTATTGTTAAATAAAACATAATGGAAAATCAAAAAAATTTTGACACATTAGATATTTTTGTGTACCTGTGGAAGAAAAAAATTCCTATTATTTTAATTACTTTTGTTGGAGCCGTAGCATCAATCATAATATCGTTAATGCTTCCTAATTATTACAAAGCAACAACTGTATTGTTCCCAACAACATTTCTTTCACCTTCAACAAGTTTACTACATATATCAATAAACCAAGAAACCGATCCTGGAATTATCGGAAACGAAGACGATTTAGAAAGAATGCTTCAATTATTACAATCGGATTTTATTACAAATAGTATCATTCAAAAATTTAATTTAATTGAACATTACGAAATTTCGCCAGATGATCCTCACCTGATAAATAAAGTCAAAAAAACATACCAAAGTTATGTTAGCTTTAACAAAACACCATACCAAGGTGCTACAATTTCGGTAATTGATATAGATCCGCAACTTGCAGCTGATATTGCAAATGAAATTTCGGCTCTTTTTGATACTTTAGTATCTGAAATGCAACATCAAAGAAATAAGGAAATGTATTTAATTGCTAAAAATGCTTATGAAAATGAAGTTGCTTCAATTGAGATTTTAGAAGATTCCTTAGATACCTACAGACAACTTGGTATTTTAGATTATTTTAAAGAAATTGACAGATACAGCGAAGGTTACGCAAAAGCAATTGGAGCAAACACTCTTACAACTCAAAACAGAGCACTTTTTGAAGAAAAATTTGAACTATTTCAAAAATACGGACAAGAATTTTATTCAATCACCGCTCAAATAAACTCTCGCAGAGTTAGAGCAGCCGATTTGCACGTTAATTTAATTCAAGCCGAACAAAATCTAAAACAAGAGGTTACTCATAAATACGTTATTAGTTATGCCGAAAAACCCGACAAAAAAACATCGCCTAAAAGATCTTTTATTGTAGTTTTTGCTACTTTAGGTGCTTTTGTTTTTGCCTTAGCAATGATTTTATTGCTCGACTTTTATAAAGATTTAAAAATTCGTTTACAAAACGAAAAATAAACCAATTTGCAATCACACGAATTAAAATACAACAACTTTTGGATAGTTGGATTTAGCTTTATTTTTATTTTTATAAATTCCTTTATAATTTTAAATTATGGGCTTATTTATTTCTCGTTTTTTCCATTTGCACTACTTATGGGTACAATTTTGCTTAAAGCATACGATAAAATATTTTTTTTAATTGCTTTTTTTACCCCTTTATCACTAAGTTTGTCATTTTTTATTCCCGAAATTGATTTTAACTTATCATTATTTACCGAACCTTTATTAGTTATTTTAATGATAATTTTAGGGGTGAAGTTTTTTTTGAACAGAAAAATTGAATCATCAATAATTAAGCACCCTATCACAATTGCTATTCTTTTATACTTAGGGTGGATGTTTATTACCACCATTAGCAGCACAATGCCCGGAGTTTCGTTCAAGTTTTTTATTTCTAAATTATGGTTTATTATTCCTTCTTTTTTCTTTGGAATTGTATTATTCAAAAAATACAAAAACATAAAACTTTTTATTTGGGCGTATTCAATTTCATTATTTATTGTGGTGATTATAAGCACTATAAAGCTTAGTCAAGTATCTTTTTTGTCGAGTAATGCGGCACATTTTGTGCCAAAACCTTTTTATAACGACCACACGGCTTATGGTGCAATAGTTACATTTTTTGCCCCTGTATTATGGGGATTTACTTTTAAATCGCACAACAAACCACAAATAAAAATAATAGCCGGTTTTTTTGCAATTGCTTTTACAGTTGCTATAATTTTATCATATTCCAGAGCTTCGTGGATAGGTGTTATTTTTGCTTTAGGTGCATGGGCTGCAACTAAGCTCAAAATAAAATTCAGATATATATTAACAGTTGTTGCTTTATTTGCAGTTTTTATTTCTACTTTTTGGTTTCAAATAATCGACAAACTCGAAAAAAACAACCAAGATTCGTCGTCTTCAATTAGTCATCATATCACATCTATTACAAATATTTCTACAGATGCCTCTAATGTTGAACGACTTAACAGATGGCGTTGTGCTATTGAAATGTTTAAAGAAAAACCAATTACCGGCTGGGGACCGGGAACTTATCAATTTCAGTATGCTCCTTTTCAACTTGAAAGAATGCGTACGATAATAAGTACTAATTTTGGAAACATCGGAAATTCTCACAGCGAATATTTAGGACCTCTTGCCGAAGAAGGTGTTTTGGGTATGCTTACTTTTATTGGTTTGGCCTTATCAATTTTATTAACAGGTTTTAGAATTCATAAATTTGCTGCCGATAAGGAAATTAAAATGCTCTCATTATCAATTACTTTAGCATTTTTAACCTATTTTATTCATGGCTTTTTAAACAATTTTTTAGATACCGACAAACTCGCAATTCCTTTTTTCGGATTTGCAGCAATACTGGTTGCTCTGGATATATATCATAAATCTAAACAGTCCACAGTAAGCAGTCAACTGAGAACTGAGAATTAACGATTACTATCAATTTTTTGCACTTCCTTTTTATTATCTTTAATCCCTAATTGCTCAATACGACGCATACTTGGTTCAACCCTATTTTGCCACGAGCCAACAGCTTTATTAAAATCATCTTCCAACGATCCAATAGTTTTGCCAATTTTTTGAAAATGATCAGTAAATTTTCCAACTCTTTCGTAAAATTCTTGAGCCTCTTTTAAAATTAATTGAGCATTTTCTGATAACTTGTACTGTCGCCAACCAAAAGCAACTGTTTGCAAAAGAGCAACAAAAGTTGTTGGAGTAGCAATAATAATGTTAAATTTTAAAGCTTCGTTAATTAAATTAGTATCCTGAATCAAAGCAGCGGTTAAAGCCGGTTCAACTTCAATGTACATAACAACAAAGTCGATGCTTTCAGCAAATTTTTGGCGATAATTTTTTGATGACAACAACCTCATGTTGTCGCGAACAGCCTTGAGATGATTTTTTAAGAACGTTTTTTTTTGCAATTCATCATCAGTCTCAAAAGCCGAAATATAAGCTTCAAGAGGGAGTTTAGAATCTACAATTATTTTGCGATTTTCGGGTAAATTAATAACCATATCCGGACGTAAACGATCAATTTCGGTTTGTTGCTGCTCGGTAAAATCGCAATATTCATTTAAACCCGAAAATTCAACAATTCGTCTTAACCCTATTTCGCCCCAACGACCCCGTATCCGTGGCGATTTTAAAGCTCCTACAAGAGTATTTGTTTGCTTAGTTAGTTCATTTTGCATTGATGTTAACTCCTTTAAATACGTACTTATACCACCAAGTCCTTTTTCTGTATCTTTCTGAAAATCAACTATTTTCTTATCATATTTCTCTAAACTTTTTTGCAATGGCTCAATTATTTTTTCAATTTCTAAGGTTTTATTTTGAAGACCTTTATCGGCTTCAACAAAATATCTTTCGAGAGTTTTTTTTGCCAGATTTATAAAATTTTCATTATTTAATTGCATTGCATTTAGAACATAAGATTCTATACTTTCTTTAAATTGATTATCATTATTTTGCTGATTTTTCAAATTATTTTCCAGCTCCGTACGGAGTTTTATTTTTTCTTCTCTTTCTAACTCTAAAAGCTTTTTGTTTTCTTCTGCTTTTTTAGATAAAAAGTACCACGAAAAAATAAGTCCTGCAAAAAAACCTACTAATAGAAACAAGATATTCATGTCTGTCTTATTTAATTTTAATTTTTGTCGCTAAAATAATTTTAAAACTTATAAAAATGAAAAAATTAGCTTTTTTTATTGCAGGATTGTTGATTTTTATCAACTTAAACGCTCAAAACCCTGACACATCGTACTGGGAAATTGGTGGTATTTCAAATATTGCCTTTAA
>JAFGXO010000010.1 GCA_016936595.1 Bacteroidales bacterium
GCGGTCTGGATCCCGATTTTTCGGGACGTCCCTCAGCGTTCCACAATAAAAAAAGCCCCAATTACTTGGAGCTTTTGGCGGTCTGGACGAGACTCGAACTCGCGACCCTCGGCGTGACAGGCCGATATTCTAACCAACTGAACTACCAGACCATTTTTTTAAAGCGTTGCAAAGATAAAAACAAAAATTTATTTTCAAAAAATATTTTTACTTTTTTTAGCTGTCTTTTATCTTTTTTAACGGAGAATGGTTAATATCAAATATTTGCGATACTAAAATTATGTATAATAATGCAGAAAAAAGCCAAATTATTGCTATGTTAAACCATATAGTTTTTATTTCTTTGCCCATAAAAACTTTTTCGGCGGCATAAAATTGAGCTTTTCCAATGTTTGATGTTGATATTTGATAAACCGGTCTGTATCGTCTTACCAGCTCGTCTTTTGTTTCAACTATGTTCTGAAGTTCAAATTTATTACAAGTAAAATCTTCAATTTTAAAATTAAAATTAGCTAATTTAAACTCTACAACAAGATCGTTTGTGCCATATTGATCTTGCAATGCGTGCATGATTGAGTCTCGCTGATTTCGGGCATTAAGAGCAATTTGACTGTTTGGATATTTTAGATTTACATATAGATAATCTATTAAATTTGTTTTTACATTATCATCAAAATCATTTTTATTTACTTTATCAATTTCACTAAATTCAATTCCGGTTATTTTTTGTATTTTAATTAGTTCATTGTTTAAAATTTTAAATCGTCGTTTAACAAAATTGTTCTTTAAATCATTGTTTTTATGTGAGTTTAAAAACATAATTATCTCTTCTAATTTATCGTAATAGCTTGTAGAATAATAAGTTGCATTTTCGTAAATTTTATCGGTTTCATAAAAATATTTCTGATATAAATTATCAGTAAATTGAGTAACCATTAGAGCTTCGTACGACCATCTTGAAATCATTACGTCTCCAATAACAGGTGAATATTTGTCTCCTGCAAATGGTTTGTAAAGTTTTGTAAAATCAATTACAGTTCCTGAAAATAGTAGTTGTGGAATTAGTATTAAAGGAATAGTGATGTAAATTGTTACAACAGAATTCATTGAAGAAGAAATTAGCAGCCCCATCAGGTTAGCCCAAAATGCAGTTGAGAACATAATAAGCCAAAATTTTATGGTTAAGCCATTAATTTCTAAAATTGAATTGCTAATAAGCACAAATAAAAATGTTTGAATTGCCGAAAGCACAAATAAGAATGCAATTTTTGAGTTTAGATATGCCCATTTGCTTAGGTTCAGAAATTTTTCGCGTTTTAAAATACGCCTGTCTTTAATTATTTCTTCGGCACTAACTGTTAAACCCAAAAACAGAGCAACGGTAACGGCCATAAACATAAACGAAGGGATATTAACGTTTTCGGCAAAAATATATTTTCCGGGATCTTCGTCGGTACCTTTAATATATTTGCTAAAAAGTGCTAAAATAAAAGCTAAAATAGGTGCTTCTAAAATGTTTAGTATAATGTATTGTATATTTGAAATTTTCCGCAAGAAATTACGCATCGAGAAAACTTTAAACTGCTCAAAACTTGAGGCTTTATTGTACATTATTTCCGGCAATTCTTCTTTTTCGTAATTAAAATCATCTTCGATCACCGGATTTTTTTGGACATATTTTTGGTATAATCCGTACCATTTTTGTGGCGAAAATTTTCGTTTGTCGGTTAGTTTTCCGTATTCGTTAACCACCTTATTTTCAATGAGTTCTAAAATTTGTTCGGGGTTTACGTTTCCACAAGTAGGGCAAATTGATTCATCGGCATTTGCAATAGAGTTGTTTGTTCTAAAGTACACAACTGCGTCGAGAGGATTTCCGTAAAAAACAGGGTGTCCACCTTTGTCGATAATAATAATTTTGTCGAATAGTTTATAAATGTCGGACGAAGGCTGATGAATATTAACAAAAACAAGTTTTCCTTTGTAGGTTAATTCTTTAAGCAACGACATAACTATTTCAGAATCCGACGAAGATAAGCCTGAAGTTGGTTCATCGGCAAATAAAATTGCGGGTTCTCTAATAAGTTCTAGAGCAATATTTAGTCTTTTTCGTTGTCCGCCACTAATAAATTTATTTAAAGGGTTACCAACTTTAAGGTTTCTTATTTCAAATAAATCAAGTTCATGTAAAACTTTTGAAATTATTCTGAGAATTGTTCGTTTAGAAGCATTTTTGAAGCATACTTTTGCGTTAAAATATAAGTTTTGAAAAACGGTAAGTTCCTCAATTAAAAGGTCGTCTTGTGGCACAAATCCAATAATTCCGTCTAATAATTTATTTTTGTCGTATAAATCGTAACCGTTTATTTTAATAGACCCTTTGTTAGGTTTAATATTTCCAATTAAAATGCTTAAAAGAGTTGATTTTCCGGCACCGCTACCGCCCATAATTCCAACTAATCTGCCCGATCTTTCATTAATAGTAAAAGGTTTTATTCCGTTATTGCTGTTTGGAAATGTAAATTCAATGTTTTCTGCCAGCAGCGTAACGTTATTTTTTTCTTCAAAATTTCTAAAAATGCTTAGAATTTCGGTGTAATAAAGTGCATTAATAATTGATGCTTTAACAACGCTTCCGGAGTCAAAGATGTAGGTTTGTCCGGCAATGATGTTAAAATTATTAAGTTTAAGGTTGTCTTTTCCACGGTATTGTAAAATAATGATATTAATGCTTTCGATAAATAGGAATTTTAAATAACCATTTATTCTTTTTTCTTTAATAAAATGATATTTTTTTTCTTTAGCAGGATTATTTTTGCTAACGAATAAAACTTTATTTTCAGATTTAATTGAGTTAGGTTCTTTAATTAAAAAGTCAAAAATTTCTTCGTATTCATTTCGAGGAATATTAAACACATCAGCTACGGTTTGTATAAAATCTATTTCATCTTCGGTTATTTGATCTTTAGAAATGAATTCGAGTAATCGTAAAATTACAATAAGTTTTTCACTTTGTTGTAGTTCTATGTTAATTTCGTTACAAATTGTTAAAATTTTAACCGAGTTAAGCGAAATTCTTTTACGAGTTTTACGTTCGTCGCCTTTTTTTTGGTGGTGTAATTTAAGATAATAATCAAAAATCTCGATATATTTATTAGCAAGTTCTTGATTAAGTTGAATTTCGAGGTAATCAAGAACAACTTGTCGTGCTTTGGGAGAAAGCCCCAGGTCATCTACGTTTGCTACAATTGCAAAAAGCCGCATCAGAGCATTTAAGATAGATTCGTTCATTTATAGAGCCTTAAAATTAGTATTTTTTATTTAGGAATTATTTGATTGGTTTCAGAATCGTAAGTAAGATTATGGTTTTTTAAACTCTTTTCAAAATTGTCAGTATTAAGTTCGCCTGTACGCCAAAGTTTAAGTTCTTTTTCGTATCTTTTTATTTTAATAAGAAGCCATTTTAATTTTTCATCTGAAATATCGTTTAAATCAATATTCGTTGAAATATTTTTTTCTTCTTTTTTTTGAGAAATTTGATTTATCTCTTCCTGATTTTCTTTAAAAAGGTTATCGAGTCCGGACTTAAAATTTTTTTTAGCCATTGCTTGTGAGTGTGTTTTAGTAAATTTAAAAAATTATTCTTCAACCTGCTCGTGTCGTTTAATAAACTCCTGAGTTAAATCCCAATAATCATCGGCACCCGGAGACGAAAGACTGTATCTGAAAATGTCTAAGCCCATTGAAGGAGCTTCGGCAAGGGCAATATTTTGACGTATTTTAATGTCAAAAACTTTGTCTTGAAAATATGTTTTTATTGTTTCTTCGATGTCTCGGTGTAAAATTTTTCGTTTATCGTACAAAGTAATAACTACGCCACTAATTTCTAAGCTTGGGTTAATTCTTCTTTTAATTTTGTTAATAACTTCAATAATTTTGGTTAAACCTTTTATTGCTAAAAAGTGAGCCTGAATAGGAATAATTACCTCGTCGGCACAAGTAAAAGCGTTTAGAGTAAGTAAACCCAACGACGGAGGACAATCTACTATGATATATTCATAATCGTCTTTAATGGGCGATAATACTTCTTTAAGTAAATATTCTCTTCCGGCTTCGGAGTTTAATTCCATTTCGGCGCCTGCTAAATCTAAGCTTGATGCTGCTAAATATAATCCTTCGTTTACATTTATGGCTTTAAAACCTTCAACTCCTTTTAAGGCTTCGTAAATGGTTGTTTCGGGTTTGGTTATTCCGTAGCATTGCGAAAGGTTAGCTTGTGGATCTAAGTCAACCATAAGCACTTTTTTGCCAGATTTTGCCAGTCCGGCACCTAAATTTACTGAGGTTGTTGTTTTTCCAACTCCTCCTTTATGATTACTTATTGCAATTATTTTTCCCATCTGTTAATGTTTAACTAAACAAAATTAAATATTTTTGATAAATAAAAAAATTCATTATTAAAAAAACCTCACTTTTTTAAATAGCGAGGTTTTTTGTTCTTGTATTTTATTTTTATTTTTTTAATAAAATATATTAATTTGTAAGTATAATTTCTTCAACAAATTTTATTCCAATTTCCGAAAGTTCTTTCATTACAGGGTTATAAATTTCGGGTATTGTTGGTATTTGTACACCGGTTAATTTTATTTTACCTTGTAGTATTAGTTTTGTAGCTATTGCAGCAGGTGTTCCAACAGTTACAGCCATTGCAGTATGTTTTTTACCTTCAACTACTGTAGATGATTTTAATACATAATGATTGTTATTTATAAAATAATTAAAAATATGTTGCATTACAATCATGTCTTTATCATCTTTATCTAAAGTCCACTTGTTTTCTAATATTTTTTGTAAGATTTGTGCTGGAGTTGCGTTTTCAATGCCAGTTTTTGTGTTATCAAAAATTCCGAGCCATCTTAAACGGTAAAGTTTATAATCATCAATTTTAAGATTAAGATAATCGCAAAGTTTTTGTTCAACACTTTTGGTTTCGTGGTAAGGTAAAAAGCTGTTAATAAATTCCCGATTAGTTAAATTTTTGCTGTTTTCCATTATAAAAGTGTCGTCGGTAAGCCCCAGCTGCACAAAAATATTCCAAGTTTCGCAGTATCCTGTTCTTCTAAGGGTGCCGCGTATCATAGTTTTTACGTTTTGTAAACCGTAAGCTTCTCTGTAGCTTAACGAATCGCGGTTTGCATAACCTTCAAATTCGCCGTAATTTAGCACATTAAAAATATCTTTTCTTTCAAAAAGTTTGTGGTAAGGAATGTATTTGAATACTCCGTTTTTAAGAATTTTTGCGGTTGCTTGTCCTGCTACTACAACATTTCGCGGATTCCAAGTAAATTTGTAATTCCATGGATTGTTATCGTATTTTGGGGCAATTAATCCACCGGTGTATGACCTAAATTCGGTGATTTTTGCGTCTTTTAATTTTAATTTTTCAATAACTTGCATTGCCGACATGTGATCTATGCCCGGGTCTAAGCCAATTTCGTTTAAAAATAATAATCCTTTTTCTTTGGCTTGTTTATTCATTTCTAACATTTCGGGGCTGACATACGATGCAGTAACAAGATTTTTATTAAATTCTAAACATTTTTTTGCCACCAAAACATGAAATCTTGCCGGTAACATTGAAACAACAATGTCCGATTTTTTTATTTCATCGCTTAATTGAGCGTCATTAAAAACGTCAAATTTAATGGCTGCTCCTCTTGAACTTTCGCCTAAACTTTTTTGAGCGATCTCTATATTTATGTCACCTACAGTTACTTGCCAGTTGTTAGCTTCTGCGTGTTTAAGTAAGTATTCTATTAAAACATGAGTTGATAGACCTGCTCCAATTACAAAAATATTTTTCATTTCAAATTTAGTTTATAATTTTGGGTGCTAAAATATAATTTATTTCATTCCAAAAAAATGATTTTAAATTGTTTTATAAAAATATAATAAACTGAAAATTAAATAGTTATATGTATGCACTAAAAAGCAAGGGAACATCTAAAGTGCCTGATTCAGTACAAATTAGAGATGATAATTTTGCTATTATTGATAACATTAAATTAAATTCTCTGTCAAAAAAATTGTCTGAATATTTTCCAAATAATTATAAAAACATTATTCAAATTATTAATAACGCAGATTTTAATAAAATTATTGAAATAAATAAAAAATTATGAGTAGAGTAGTAGATTTTCAAGATGTTTCGGTTTTTATTAACGATCAGGAATTGATTAGTGATATTAATTTTGATATAAATGCTAATGAGTTTGTTTTTTTAACCGGAAAAATTGGTTCTGGTAAAACATCTTTTTTAAAAACTATTTATGCAGATTTACAATTAAATTCGGGCACTGCAAATGTTTTAAATTTTGATTTAAATAATTTAAAAAAGAAAGATGTTCCTTTTTTAAGGCGGCAAATTGGGTTTATTTTTCAGGATTTTAAATTTTTGAATGATAGAAATGTTTATCGTAATTTTGAATTTGTACTTGAAGCAACCGGTTGGCAAGATAAAGATGAAATTTCAGCTCGAATAAAAGAAGTTATTGAGGATGTTGGAATGAGTGCTAAAATATTATCAAAACCTTTTGAATTGTCCGGTGGCGAGCTTCAGAGGTTGTCTTTAGCAAGGGCTATTTTGAATAATCCTAAACTTATTTTGGCTGATGAACCAACCGGAAACTTGGACGAAGAATCTACTATTTACGTTACAAAAAAAATTGCCGAACAGGTTGTTAATGGAAGTTCTGCTATTTTTGTAACTCACAATCCAACTACACTTGATTTAGTTCCGGGTGCTAAAAGATTAAAAATTGAGGATAAAAAATTTATTTCTTATTAAATTTTTTAAAATATACCATTTCTTAACATCACAAGAGTACAATGTTCTACTGTTTCAATGTTCTGAAGTTGTGCTAATTTTTTTAATTCTTTGTTTACGGTTCCGGGATTAAAAATAATTCGTTCTGGATTTAGAGATAAAATATAATCATAGAGTTCTTTTTGTCGTTCCGGATTTACATATATTGTAATTGTGTGAATGTTTGTAAAATTTTCTTTTTCTTTTGTTATTTTTATTCCATTTACCTCTCCTTCTCGCAATCCATAAGCAACAACTTCGTGATTGTAGTTTTGTAATAATTTTATTGCTCTATTTGAATATCGTTCAGTTTTAAGGCTTGCACCAACTACTAAAATTTTTTTCATGTCAAAAAATATTAATTGTTAGGATTATTATTTTTGATTTTCGTGGTATCATTAGAAAAGATGTTATCTAAATCGGTTTTAAAGAGCAAACCAACACCTTGGGTGTATCCGGATTCATAAAAGTCATTTCTGTTTGTTTTATTAAACCCTTTTAAAATTAAGTTTCCTTTTTTATTTAGTTTTACATCAATTTCAAAATCGCCAATAAAGTTGTTGTTTTGGTCTTGTGTGTTAACATTGTTTCCGCCAACGCCAACATCAGTATTTATGCTAACTCTTTCATTTAATAAAGGCACCGAAACAGCCATATCAAATTGGTCAGTAGTAGCCTGATCTCCAGTAATGTAGTTAACATCAAGATCAATATCTGAACCTAAATTAGAGAGCAGAGAATTTAACTGGTTAGAAATAAGTTCGCCGGCATTAAAGTTAGCACCGGCAAGGTTTGCGTTAGGGTCAAAAACCAGCCCGGGTAATGGTTGAAAACGCCCGATTAAAAGCAATGATAAAAATTGTTTGTTCATATTTGCAGCGTCCAAATTTGTAACTTGAGTTGCAATTTTTCTATCGGCTTTTGGCAAATCAATGTTAAATTTAATTTCGGGCTGTAAAATTTGACCTTTAAGACCAATGTAACAGTCGGCTTGAGTTTTACTGTCTAAATATGCATCATCAAGCAGTAAATTATAAAGGCCAACATTTTTTATAGTATATATTGTAGTTATGTCTAAAATTCCATCTGTTGGTTCGCCATTAAAAGTAATAGAACTGCCTTTTTGAATAATAAATTTTCGGTTAATAATATTTTCTAACACAAAATTATACTCTCCATTTTCGATAATAATTTTTCCTAATACAACTATATCACCAATAGCCGATTGTTTTATTTTAATATTTCCCTCTCCCTGAATAAGAATAGATTCATCGGTAAGTTCGTCAAAAATGAGTTTAAATTTAGCTTCGGGTTTTAGTTTTATATTTATATCAATATCTATATTAGAATTTTCGTTGTTGTTGTCGTCAGTTTCGATAACAAGAGTGTCGTCGGGGCTAATAAAAGAAACAATAGCTGTTTTATTAGTAACTTCTTCGGGGCGGTCTAATAACAGTGTTAAATTAGTTTTTGGTTCTGTAATGATGCTTGCAGTAATACTTAAGCTTTGTAAATATCCTTTAACATCAACATCGCCCGATGCTATAACTGAGCCGTAATATTTACCGGAATTAGTACGTGGTAAATCCATAAATGAAATTGTATCGGCTCTAAAATAAAGATTAAAGTATGGATCTTCAAATTTATTGTGTTTTATTGTACCTCCAAAATTTGCATCGCCGGTTAATCCCGGTCCAGTTAAAACGGTGTTTTCTATTGTAATTAAATTTTTAGTTAACGAAACTCTCATTCCATCATTTAATGAATATCTGACTCCAGTTTTCAGAATTTTAAACGCACCAAATAAGCTTATAAATCCTTGAATATCTTGTGATTCTGTGTTGCCTTTAACGTTCAAAATCCCATCAATTTTTGTATTATTATTAAATATTATGTAATCTTCAACGTATTTTTTTATTGGATTTATTTTAAGATTGCTAATGTTTAATAATACAAAAAAGGAATCTGTTTTGCTTAAATAAGAAGCTTTTAAACGTAAAACGTCTTTTATTGTGTCAAAAAAAACCTCGTTTCCATTGATAATTTTTTTGTCTATAATAGAATCTTTTAAAACTGTAATAGTTTTTATAAAACCTAAAGAATCCCATGAAATGGATTGGTCAATAAATCCCATTACAATATCATTAATTTTAAAATTTTGAATATTATTAAAAACCGAAATTTGAGGAATAGAATCCATGAGCATCGACATTTTTGCTTCAGAACGGAGTTTTCCTCCAATTTTAATATCAGTAACAAGAGGATTAAATTGACTTAAATCAAAGTTTCTGATATAAAAATATAAAAAGTCATTTGGATCATTGGATATTTTACCATAAGCACCAATAGCTTGATAACTTATGTTTGACGAAATAGCCGAAAATTTAGCTATATCTATGCCTGACGAATCAAGATTAATTGAGTCGGCTTTTACTTTCCATACATAACTATTAATAGTAAGATTATTTTCGGGCATAGTAGTTTTAATAACAATGTTGCCGGAGGTATCTTTAACAACGGTTATATTTGCAGCTATTTGTCCAAGGTTTACTAATTTTTTGTTTTTATTGTCCCATTTAATTAGTATTGAAGCATTATTGTTTGTTGAGCTGCTTGAAATCACAAAATTTTTGAGCGTTATTTTTGAAATAGATAATGAATCGGACTTAACCGTACTTGTTAGATTTGTTGTGTCGCCAAAAATGTTAAGTTCAAAATTGTTAATTCTATTTCCCGAAAAGATTAGCGAATCGGAGGAGATGTTTAAAAAAAAGTTTTTGCTTTTTGAATTAAATTCACCTTTAATAATTGAATTTTTTGAAATTTTTACTGTTGGTAAAATAAAATCGGTAATTTTAGTTAAATCTTTAACTTTAAGATCAATGGATAATTTTTTTGATTCTGGTCTTATTTCAAAAATGTTTTTAGTTGTATTTGTATCCGAGTTTATAAACGCCGGAAAATACATTGGTAATAAGTTGGAGGCAAACAATTTAAGGTCATTTATATTGTGTTCTCCTTGAATAAATCCTTCAAAAAATTCAGTAGCAAAGCTAAAGCTTCTCAGGGTATCATTATATAATCCAATTTTGTAATCAACATTGAAAAAGAGGTCATTAAGTTGAAATAAAAGCATGTTTTTTATAAAATATAATGGCTCAACAAAAGCAACGCTACCTTTAATATTACTTAAATTTGATCCGGAAAAATAGCCTTTAATATGCGTTGATAATGAGGAGTATATGTCTTTTTCTTGTCCTTCAGCCGTGGTTATTAAATTAAGATAAAAAAGTTTAGCTGTGTCAAGGTTAATGTCAAAAGTAACAAACGGTTCATTTTTAGATAAATCGGCTTTTAAATTGGCATTTAAGATAATATTTGGGTCGTTTATTGCAAAAATTACCGAGGCAGAATCTTTTTTTATTTTTGCTGATAATTTTATATTTTGATAGTTATAATTATTGTATTCAAACATTTCAATGTCTGAGTAATTATATCCATCAAAAGTGTTACTGTCAATCATTGTTATATCAATAGAATCTTTTAATGTAACTTTTCCCAAACTTTCATTTTTTAAGATGTATCCAATATTAAATTCTTTAAGTTCAAAATTACCTTTTGCTGATGTTATATCGTCGTTAATAACAATATCTATGTCTAATTGGGCAAAGCCGCTTGATGAATTTAATTCTCCGTTTACATCAAAATTGTTAGTAAAACCGTTAAAAGTACCATTAAATTGAATTAATTCCGGTAAATTTATTGATGCTGGTATTTCAATAAAACTAATCATTGTTTCAGGATCTTTTAAATATACCAAGTCTGTTTTTGAAGTTAAGAAATCAGTAATTTTAATATCAAAATAAGTGCTGTCAATTGTGGGCAAGCCAATAATATTTCCTGAAAAATTTAATGATGTGTTGTTTCCAAATGTAATTGATGCTTGTTTAACACTAATATTTGAAATTGTTCCGTTGGCGATAATACCTATTTTAATATATGGTGAGTAATTTTTAAATATAGGCGAAAAATATGCAAGGTCTTTAGTTTCAATTATTGAATTTTTATTAATATTTATATCAACAATAAGATTGCTGATGTTTTGATAACCTAATTCGGAAGGAATAATTTCAACAAAAGGAGCTAATATTTTTGTATGATTTAGAGCTAAAGAGAATTTTTGCATCTTTATTGTTTCATCAATCATGGTAACTTTAGACGACAAGTGTCTTATTTTAAACCCATTGTCGCAATATGCTGCAAATCGGTTAACTTGCATTGTGATGCTGTCGTCTGTTAATTTAAAGTTGCGAATTTTAGCCGAAAATCGTTTAAAATTAATGGTATCAATGTCCATCTGATAAGGCATAATCCCGGTTGATGCGTTTGAGTAAAACATTGAAGATTTTTCGACATTAATTTTTTTTATTGTAATAGTTGTAGATGAGGAGGTTTGCGAAGTATCATTGTCAGTGTCAGAAATTGGCAGATTGGCTAAAAAGTAGTCTAAATTTGAAAATCCGGAGGTGTCTGCTCGGTACTCAAATTTTAATCCGTTAATTAAAATGTTGTCTATTTTTAGTAATTTGTTCTTAAAATTATAAAAAAGTGGACGAATTTTAAATTTTTGCACAAAAAATAGTGTATCTGCTTGGTAGTCTTCAACATAAATGTCTGTAATCATTAAGTCGAATGGTGCATTATAAAAAACATAACCAATTGATACATTTGTGTTTAGTTCTTTTTGTAGTAAAACGGTAATTTGATTGTTAACGTATTTTTGAACAGGCTTAATTTGGAAGGCTATAAACAATAAAACCGGAACTA
>JAFGXO010000011.1 GCA_016936595.1 Bacteroidales bacterium
AACTGGAATTGACGAAATTACAAAATCTGTGGGTCAAAATAAAGTTAATTTTCAAATCTCCTCATCTTATCCAATTGAAACCACAAATGATCTTGTTTACTTTCTTGATATAGATTCTAGTCGAACATACCGCACAACTCTTAACATAACAGATTCAGTTGTCACAAAATTCTACACATGGGGATACGCACAACAACTTCAAAATGAAGGTATCCAAGTTTACTGGAACCAAGAAAGCGGATTTTCATTTGATGGCGCATCTAATGCAAATGGCACAGAGGCAAATAATGATCGAGTATTTGCTTTTTCAAACAAATATGGCTCAGGACAAAGCCCTCTACCAGCAAACGGAGAATGGAAAAGTGGAGATACTATTTCCAATAATTTCATACTTGCATATAACCTCCCACAAGGAGTCACATCAGTTGATGGTAGTTTAGCAGAATACCCAAGTGGAATTCATCCAAATATGCAGCCTAGTACAAAACAGGCCATTGCACAAGCACTCATCAATAATGTCCGCACGCAATTAAATGAACCAAGTCTCTTTATGTTAGATGGCACGCCGATCACTTGGGATGAAATTGAATCTCTTGCAAATGGCAAATAATATAACATAAAAATTTAAATTTTCCGTATCTTTGTAAAATAAGTTGAACACGTAAAATCACAAAAACATGACAAAAATAGCAAACCCGATATACGATGTAGTTTTTAAATACTTAATGTCAGATAATAAGATTGCAAAACTCATGCTTTCCACTATTATCGGTAAAGAAGTTAATAATTTGCAATTCAGAGATACGGAAAAACGAAACGATATTGACAAATCAATAAAGTATCATCGTTTAGATTTTTCGGCAGAAATTTTGGACGAAACAGGCAAAAAGGAAATCGTAATTATTGAACTTCAAAAAATACGGCTTCCTGCCGATATTGTTCGTTTTCGCAGATACTTGGGCGAGCAATACATGAACAAAGAAAACACCTACACGGGCGAAAACGAAAAAGGCGACCCCGAAGTTAAAGCAATGCCAATATTAAGCATTTATTTTCTTGGTTATAAGTTGTATAAAACCGATGCACCTGTCGTAAAAATAAACCGTAAAACAATAGACATTGCCACAAACGAACCAATAACCGAAAAAACAGAATTTACCGAAAGTTTAACGCATGACAGTTTTATCATTCAAATACCTTATCTGAAAGAAAAACGCCGCAACGATGTTGAAAAACTGCTTGCCATTTTCGACCAAAGTTATCAGGATAAAGAAGATTATCATGCTCTAAACCTGAACGAAGACGATTTTCCCGAAAAATACCGAGAAATAATTCGCCGATTGGTAAAAGCAAACTCCGAACCTGACATCCGCCGAAAAATGGACATGGAAGACGACCTCGTAGAAGAAATCCGTAACAAAGATTTAGCAATAGCAAAGCGAGATTTGGCGATTGAAGAACAAAAGAAAAATTTACTGGAAACGGCAAAATTATTGAAACAGTTGAAAGTGGATATAAACACGATAATTGAAAAGACTGGACTTTCTCGTGATGAAATAGAACGGATTTAATAAAAACAAATAAAAAGACAAGAGTTTAACATTGGCTTTGCAGTAATTTTGGGCATTGTGCGTAATTCAAACAAAGTAGCTCGTATAAACATAAGTGCAAACTTTGAAGCATTGTGCCTCGTATCTCCAAAACTACTCAAACCTATTTTCGTTATCACGAGGCTTTAAGTAAATGTGATAGTATTTTATCACTTAAAAAAACAATGGATACTCATTCTGAAAAAAATGTTGGTAATTCTGATTTTGTGATGCTTAATTACATTGATGAGCTTGTAGAAATTTTTCCAAAACCAAAAATTTTGTTGGTTGAACGAAAACCTCTTGAAGTTGTTGAAAGTTTACTTAATTTTCAATTAACTGATGACTATGAAGTTACGGAAAAATGGATTGATTTTTTATCTGAAAAATAAAATATATAAAAACAAACTTTGAAGTTAAAACAATTAAACATACAGATGTTGAGGACTTAGAAACAATGAAAGAAGTCTGGAATTATCTAATCCCTGACGAAAAATTTAATGAAAAAAAATTTCAATTTTTAGATGATTTATACGTTAATGTTATGTTGGGAAAACTCATTTTAGAACACATAAACAAAGTTACAAAGTAAACCAAACTAACAATTTTTTTATAAATTAAACTACGAGGAAGATTATGGTTTTTTAATTGTTTTTTTTTCTTTTCATAAATAAATTTTCAAATAGTTTGTAATGTAATGCTAATAACAATAAAGTTGTATTTATTATTTGAATATAACTTTGTTAGAAAGAAATAATAAAAAAACTGCTATAAATTACGATAGCAGTTTTTTTGATTTATTGAGAAAACTTTATTCTTTTTCGTTAAATTCAGTTTCAGAAATATATCTTTCGGCATCTAAAGCAGCCATACAACCCGAACCGGCAGCTGTAACGGCTTGTCGGTATGATGAATCTTGTACATCACCGCAAGCAAATACTCCGGGAACGTTAGTTTTACTTGTTTTTCCTTCGGTTACAATGTATCCAACTTCGTCGGTATTAACAAATTCTTTAAAAATGTCAGAATTTGGTTTATGGCCTATTGCTAAGAAAAAACCGTCGATAGGCAAATCATAAATTTCTTCGTTATCTTGACCTTGATGTTTTACAAGTTTAACCGCATTAACATTTTTATCGCCCAAAACTTCAAGAGTGTTGTGTTCAAATAAGACTTCGATTTTAGGATTGTTAAGCACACGTTTTTGCATAATTTTAGAAGCACGCATTTCAGGTTTACGAACAATTAGATATACTTTAGCGGCAAGAGTAGATAAGTAAAGAGCTTCTTCGGCAGCAGTATCACCACCACCAACAACGGCAACAATTTTTTCGCGATAGAAAAAACCGTCGCAAGTAGCACAAGCCGAAACACCTCCGCCACGTAATCTCATTTCACTTTCCAGTCCAAGATATTTTGCACTTGCACCTGTTGCAATAATAATTGCATCGGCAGTAACAACTATATCCTCGTCAATAACAGCAGTATAAGGTTTTTTAGATAAATCAACCGAAGTAACTTCACCCCAGCGAATATCTGTTCCAAAACGTTCCGCTTGTTTTTGGAGGTCCTCCATTAAAACAGGGCCGGTAATTCCTTGAGGGTAGCCAGGGAAGTTTTCAACTTCGGTAGTATCCATAAGCTGACCACCAGCTTGCATTCCTTGATAGATTACTGGTTTTAAACCAGCTCTTGCAGCATATATTCCGGCAGTGTAACCGGCTGGTCCCGAGCCAATTATTAGTACTTGAATGTGTTCAGACGGATCTTTTTGTTTTTTTTCTGATTTTTGTTCGTTATTGTTCAAATTTAGTGAGCCGAAGAGTCCCATTGTTGTGTATTTTTTATGTTATTATTTAATAATTTTAATAGCAGTTTGCAAAATCAAAGCCAAACGCTTAGTGCGACAAATTGTCGTTTTTTACTTTCTGCAATTATTGTTTTCATTAATAAAATAATTTGTGTAAAAATTATTCGTTTCTGTTTTCGGTATAAGTTTCCCATTTTTCAAGAACTTCTGCCATATCTTGTGGAATTTCACTTTCAAAAAACATTTCTTTTCCTGATGTTGGGTGAACAAACCCTAAGGATTTAGCATGAAGAGCTTGTCGTGGAACAATTTTAAAACAATTATGGATAAATTGTTTGTATTTAGTAAAAGTAGTGCCTTTAAGTATTTGATCTCCACCGTATTCTGCGTCATTAAAAAGAGGGTGTCCAATATGTTTCATGTGAACTCTAATTTGGTGAGTTCTTCCGGTTTCTAATTTGCATTCAACAAGAGTAACATACGAAAATCTACGAAGAACTTTATAATGAGTAACGGCTTCTTTACCGTATTCGCCGTCGGGGAAAACGTGCATTACTTTTCTGTTTTTAGGGTGTCTGCCAATATGTCCTGTTATTGTTCCTTCATCTTCGTCAAAATTACCCCAAACTAAAGCGTAGTATCGTCTTTTAGTAGTATGATCAAAAAATTGTTTAGCAAGTTTAAGTTTAGAAATTTCAGTTTTTGCAACAACTAATAAACCGCTTGTATCCTTATCAATTCTATGAACTAATCCGGGTCTGGTATCATCTTCTTCAAATAATTCGGAATCAGTAATGTGGTTTGCCAGAGCGTTAACCAGTGTTCCGGAATAATGTCCATAAGCAGGGTGAACAACCATTCCGGGTTGTTTGTTTATAACAATAAGATCGTCGTCTTCGTAAACAATATTAAGCGGTATTTCTTCGGCAATAATTTTAATTTCGCGTTTTGGTTGAGGCATTTTAACGATTATTATATCGTTAGGTTGTACTTTATAACTGCCTTTTTCCGGTTTATCGTTAACAAAAACAAGTCCTGCTTTAGTAGCTCTTTCAACTTGTGTTCTGGATATATTTTCTAATCGCATAGAAACAAAAGCGTCAAGTCTCATCGGACCTTGACCCGGATCTGCAAATAATTTGTGGTGCTCAAAAAGTTCTTCTGACATTTTTACTTAAATTTGTGCAAAAGTACTAAAATTAATGATTTAGATATTAAAATGTTTGGAATTGGTCTAATCTAATTTTTCGAAAATAGAGTTTTGACTCCTAAATTCAGGGATAATATTTTTCATGTTTTTTACAATTTCCATGTTGTTGTGGTTGTTATTAACTGTTATTAAGTTGTTAATTTTAACAGAAACGTCATTGTAACAATATTTTTTAACTTTAGCAATCATAATTTGTGGGTGATGAGTAGGCAAGGTATTTTCTTTGTCGTTTAAAAGTTCTTCGTAAAGTTTTTCGCCGGGGCGTAAACCGGTGAATGTTATTTGGATATCTATTCCGAGTTTTAGTCCGGAAAGTTTAATCATTTTTTTAGCTAAGTCAACAATTTTAACTGATTTACCCATGTCAAAAATAAAAATTTCGCCACCATTACCAAAGGCACTTGCTTCAAGCACCAATTGACAGGCTTCGGGAATTGTCATAAAATACCGAGTAATTTCGGGGTGAGTAACAGTAATTGGTCCGCCTTGATCTATTTGTTTTTTAAAACGAGGAATAACAGAACCATTTGAACCTAAGACATTTCCGAATCGGGTAGTAATAAATTTAGTGTTAGCTTTTTCATTAAAAGATTGAATGTAAACTTCGGCAATGCGTTTAGATGCACCCATAATATTTGTAGGGTTAACTGCTTTATCTGTAGAAATCATTATAAATTTATCTATGTTGTAAAAATCAGATAAATCGGCTAGATTTTTTGTTCCTTTTATGTTGGTTTTTACAGCTTCATAAGGATTATTTTCCATCATTGGAACATGTTTGTAAGCCGCTGCATGATATACTATTTCGGGAGCAAATGTTTTAAAAACCTCTTCAAGTCTAATATTATCGGAAATATCCCCAATTACAACTTCAATTTTGTCAAATTTTATTTTTTCTAAAATTTCGAGTTCAATATCGTACAATGAAGATTCTGCTTGGTCGAGTAAAACAATAAGTTTGGGTGAAAATTTTGTAAGCTGACGAACAATTTCACTACCAATAGAACCGGCTGCTCCTGTAACAAGCACTGTTTTGCCTAAAACGGTTTTGTGTATTTTATCTTCATCAAGTTGAATAGGAAGGCGTTCAAGTAAATCTTCAATTTTAATTTTTTTAATTTGATTAAAACTAAGTTCTCCGTTAATCCAATGTTTTATTTGAGGGATTCGTAAAATTTTAATTGATTTTTCAAGACAAATGTCGATAATTGTTTGTTCAACTGCCGGAAATTTTCGTTTTTTTGCTAAAATAACATAGCTAACATTAAAATCATCAATTATTTTTTCGAGTTCAGAAACGCCATAAACTTCGAGGCGATCTATGAATTTTCCGTTACTTAAATTATCAACAAAGCCAACAACTTTGTAGTTTGATGTTGGGTCACGTTCTAAAGTTTTTTTTGTTGCTAATCCATATTCGTCGCCGCCATAAATTACAATATTTTTTACATATTTATGCCCATCAATGCTTTCAAAATATAATGCTTTTACAGTAAATCGTAGTATTATTAATGCACTAATTGAAATTGCAGCATCAATTATAATAATAGAGTAGGGGATAAAGTAAATTTTTGTAAATATGTAGTATATAATATTGAATATCAGCATAAAAGAAGAGCCGATAAATATAGTATATATTATTCGTAAAGCGTCTTTGCTGCTTGTAAATCTAACAACTCCTGCGTAAATTTTAGTAATAAAAAAGCTAATTAATCTGACAGTTGTAAAAACAGGAATAACATAAACCAAAGAATTAATATAATCTTCAGGAATTTCAAAATTAAAACGTAAATAATATGAAAAAATAAGTGAGCTTAATGATATTGTTAAATCAATCAATAGCACAGCCCATCTTGGAACGTAACGTTGTATAAAAGTGAAGTTTAGCATATTGTTATTTGCGTATTGCAAACGTCAAAATTAAACTTATTACTTAAAATAAAAAAATTTTAATATTATGCTTTTCTTTATATTTCTGAATAATAGATTGTTAGTAAGATTTTGTTTCGTTCCAAATTGCAATATTGAATCTTTCGTTAATATTATAGCCATTTTTTCCAAAATAGCCAACAAAATAAATGTCTTTGCCGTCAGCCAGCATTCCCATAACTCCTTGAGAACTTGAATTTGCTAATCCGTCGCCCAATTGATGCCATTCATCTTCAATAAAAACACCAACATGATTAAGGGTATCGTCGTCGCTGTATTTTTTGTCAAAAAATCCTCCTATATAAACTTTTCCGTCGCTATCAATAGCAATATCCTGAACCGAGAAAGTATTGCTCCAACTTGCGTAAACACCTTTGCTCATAGCATTCCATGCAGTGCCGTCCCAGTATGCAATACCCTGAGAATGAATATTATTACCTATAAATTTGAAACTTCCTCCGGCATAAAGTTTTCCGTCATAATATTCCAGAGTTAGTATATAATTATCTGAACCTTGTCCTAAAGCCGACCAATTTTGTCCGTCCCATTTTGCAATATAGTTTGTTTGAACATTTCCTGCTTCGGTAAATTCTCCCCCAACATACAAATTTTGTCCATCAGTAGCTAATGCTCTAACTCTACCGTTTAAGCCACTGCCAACTGCTTCCCATTTTTGAGTTGAAATATTGAATTGGCGAATATATAATAATTCTGAGCTATCTGAATTAAAAGTACCACCACCAATGTAAATGTAATTTCCAACAATTTCAATGTCGTAAACACCTCCGCTAATTGGACCTCTCTGCTGATCATAGTCATAAAAATCTATGTCTCTTAAATTTTCCCAAGAACCATCAGAAACGTTAAATTTTGCCACTCTTCCTGCAACAATTTCTCCAATTTGCGAAAAATCGCCTCCGAAATATATGTTTCCGTTATTGTCGGTAACTCCGCATCTGATGAAATTATTATGATAATAATCAATTCCCGGAACTTGCTCCCAAGTATTTGTAGAGGGCACCCAGCGAGCCAGATTTTTCATGTCCCAATTTTCGTTAACATGCAAAAAAGCACCGCAAACGTATATTTTTTCATCAATAGATGATTTTACAACATCATATCCTTCGCCGCCGTCAATAGTTCCGTTAAATTCAACAAACCAGTGGTTATTAGTTAAAATGCCGGAAATTGAATCATTGGGATCGTTGTTGTTATTATTGTTTATTTTATCACAAGATGTTGATATAGAGATTATTACAATAGATATTACATATAGTAATTTTTTCATTGAAGAGTTTTTTGTGTTTGTTCAAATTTATAAAAATTGTTGACTAAAAGCAAGTGTTTAATGAAAAAAAAATTGATAATTGATTGTTTTGGGTATTTATTCGTTTTGAGTATCAGGCTTGTATCGTAATATTTCTTGTTTTTTTTGTTGAATGAATTATCATTTATAGAAAATCTATTTTTCTTTTTATCTGATAAAACAAATTTAGATATTAAAAATAAATTATTTTTGTGAAAAATTAAACAATGAAATTTTCTTTTCTGACTGTAATAATTATTGCTATTTTTAATGTGGCTTTTTCTCAAACAATAGTTGAAAAAAATTTTAAACCTTACTTTGATAAACATGGAGTTGAAGGATGTTTTGTGTTATTTGATCCATCAGATAATGAATACATTATGTATAACCTTGATATTTGTAAAACAGAATACACTCCTGCCTCAACGTTCAAGATTCCAAATTCTGTGATTGCATTAGAAGAAGGTATAATTGAAGATACAAATGAAATAATAAAATGGGATAGTACAGAAAGATCTTATAAAGTATGGAATCAGGATCAGACACTTAAGACTGCAATTAAATACTCATGTGTTTGGGTTTACGTTAAATTTGCTGATCAAATTGGCATAGATAAATACCAAAAATATGTTGAAGGCTTTGATTACGGCAACAAAAATCTAAATGGGCCTGCAAATAGTTTTTGGCTCGAAGGCGATTTTGCAATTAGTGCAATTCAACAAGTTGATTTTTTAAAGAAGTTTTACTTTTACGAACTTCCGGTTTCAAAAAACTCAATTGACATTGTAAAAGATATTATTATTATAGAAAAAACTGACGACTACCAAATAAGTGGAAAAACAGGAGCCGGAAAATATTTTAACGATCAATACATTATGTGGCTTGTTGGTTACATTGAAAAAGACGGCAAACCTTATTTTTATGCCTTAAATTTTACTACTGCCGATTTTAATGGAAAACTTAATGCTCGATTTCAAATTACCAAAGATATTTTGATCGAATTAGGTTTAATATAGTAGTTAGAGTTTAATTAACAAAAAAAACGGAAGTTTAAACTTCCGTTTTTTATTTATCCTTTTAAATTAGCTATTTGTTCTTCGAGAGCTTTTATTTTATTTTCTGCATCGGTTTGCTTTTGTTTTTCAATTTCAACAACTTTTGGAGGAGCGTTATTAACAAAACGTTCGTTGCTGAGTTTTTTCATTACACCTGTTAAAAATCCGCGATTATATTCCAATTCTTTTTGAAGTTTTTCAATTTCTTCTTCAATATTAATATTGTCTGCCAAAGGAATGTAGTATTCAACGTTTTTAACAATAAATGAAACTGCTCCTTGAATTTTTTCATCTGTATATTCAATTGTTTCAAGATTGCAGTTTTTTATAATTATCTCATCAAAATAATTATCATAATCGCCTTCAATTAAGTTGAATGAAAGTTTAATAGCTTCAGAGAATTTTATTTGTTTTTCAAGTCTGATTTTGCGAACATTAGAAATAATAGACTTAACATTTTCAAATTTATAGATTAATTCGTCGTTGTATTTTTTTGCTTTTGGCATTTCGGCAAAAACTATTGTTTCACTATTTTTACGCACGTATAAATTTTGCCATATTTCTTCGGTAACAAAAGGCATAAACGGGTGTAGGATACGCAATAAACTATCAAAAATTGTTTTTGTATCTTCAAAAGTTTTTGTGTCCATAGGTTTTCCGTAGGCAGGTTTAACTGTTTCAAGATACCATGAAGCAAAATCGTCCCAGAATAATTTATAAATTGTCATTAAAGCTTCTGAAAGTCTGTATGTTTGGTATTGTTGTTCTATTTCTTCAATAGCTTTGTTTAATTTTGCATTAAACCAGTCGATAGCAACTTTGCTTGAAGCAGGTTGTTCAACATTTTCAACATTCCAAGAAGTAACTAAACGAGCGGCATTCCAAACTTTATTGGCAAAATTTCTACCTTGTTCGGGCAACTCGTCTTTGTAAAGCAAATCACCGCCGGCAGGTGAGCAAAGCAGCATTCCAACACGAACACCGTCGGCACCATATTTTGCAATTAAATCAAGCGGATCGGGTGAATTACCTAATTGTTTAGACATTTTACGACGTTGGTCATCGCGAACCATTCCGGTGAAATAAACATCTTTAAAAGGGAATTGATTTTTGTATTCGTATCCGCTCATTACCATTCTTGCAACCCAAAAGAAAATAATATCGTGTCCGGTAGCAAGTACATTTGTTGGATAATAATAATTAATATCTGCATTGTCTGGTTCATTTATTCCGTTAAAAACCGAAATTGGCCATAACCACGACGAAAACCAAGTATCAAGTACGTCTTCTTCTTGTTTTAAGTCATTTATTGTAAGAGAATTATTCTTAGTTTTTTGGATCGCTAATTCAAGGGCTTCTTGGGTATTGGCAGCTACCACAAAATCGTTTGAATCTTTAATATAGTATGCCGGAATTTGGTGTCCCCACCATAATTGACGAGAAATATTCCAATCTCTAACATTTTCCATCCAGTGTTTGTATGTATTTTTAAACATTTCAGGAAAAAAACGAATGTTGTCGTTAATTACGTTTTCTAAAGCAGGTTTGGCTAACTCTTCCATTTTTAAGAACCATTGCATTGAAATTTTAGGTTCAACAGGAACATTAGTACGTTGAGAATAACCAACTTTGTGCATGTAGTCTTCGGTTTTTTCATGCAATCCGGCAGCTATTATGTCTTTCATTATTAGTTTTCGGGCTTCAACAAGTGTTTTGCCAATATAAAATTCAGCTTTTTCGTTCAGAGTTCCGTCGTTGTTAAAAATATCAATTACTTCAAGATTATGCTTTATACCTATTTCGTAGTCATTCGGGTCGTGAGCAGGAGTAATTTTTAAACAACCTGTTCCAAATTCCATATCAACATATTCGTCGGTAATAATAGGCACTTTGCGATTAATAATTGGAACAATAACTTTTTTGCCGTGAAGATGTTTAAATCTTTCGTCGTTCGGATTAACGCATATTGCAGTATCGGCAAGAATGGTTTCGGGACGTGTAGTAGCAATCACAACAAAATCGTCGCTATCGGTTAATTTATAACGAACATGATAAAGGTGTCCGGGAGTTTCTTTGTATTCCACTTCTTCGTCTGAAACGGCAGTTTTAGCTTCGGAGTCCCAATTTATCATACGTATTCCGCGATAAATAAGACCTTTATTGTATAAATCAATAAAAACTTTGATAACGCTTTGATATAAATCATCGTCAAGAGTGAACTTAGTTCTGTCCCAATCGCAAGAGGCACCAAGAGTACGAAGTTGTTTAAGAATAATACCGCCGTGTTCGTGTGTCCATTCCCAAGCGTGTTTCATAAACTCTTCGCGTCCAATATCAAATTTGCTAATACCCTGTTGTTTAAGTTTATTAACCACTTTAGCTTCGGTAGCAATAGAGGCGTGGTCGGTGCCCGGAATCCAACAAGCGTTTTTCCCTTGCATTCTGGCTCTGCGAATAAGTACATCTTGAATTGTATTGTTCAAGATGTGTCCCATGTGTAAAACTCCGGTAACGTTTGGCGGAGGAATTACTATTGTGTACGGTTCTTTTTCGTTTGGTTCTGAATGGAAAAATTTGTTTTCAATCCAGAAGTTATACCATTTTTGTTCAATCTCAGCTGTGTTAAAATTCTTCGGTAGCGACATTTTTTTTAATTGATAATTGTTAATTGTTAATTGTTAATTAAAGCAAGAGTTAAGAATGCTCAAAACCTTACAAAACGTGCAAAAATATAAAAATTGTTCTAAAAAGCAGATAAAATTAGTTTGAAAAAGTTAAGAGTTTAAAAAATAATCAATATTCAATGTTTAATATCAATGTTCAATTTTAAAATGAATGTTGAATGTTCTGTATTGAAAATTGAATATTCTTTGAGTTGAAAATTCTGTATTGAAAATTGAATATTCTTTACAAGTTTTCGAAATAATCAAAAGCGTCAATAATGTCTAAGTATGCTCCGTCAAAATTTTTGTCAATTATTTTTTTCATGTAAGAATTATCGTTTCCGAAAATAATATTTTGCCAGCCTGTTTCCCAATATTTAACTTTATAATTTCCTTTCCAAGAAGGGTTTTCATCTCCAAGCCAATCGGGTTCATCTTTATTCCACTCTAAATTCCAATAGTATCGGTAATCTTCGGCTTCTGCGATGCTTATATAACAAATAATTAGTCTTTTACCTCCGTTTTGTTTTGTTTTTAGTTCATTAATTTCATCGGCAGTAAATTCATCTTCATTATGAAATAAGTCCATAATAACAACATCATAATTTGTTAATTTAACAGCATCAATAAAATCTTTTTTTGTTGTAAAATCTTCTGTATTAATTAGATACAAGAAGTTTTTAGCCTGAGAAATATTTAAAATATCATCATTGTTTTGGTTGTATGGTTGGATAGGGTAATTTGGAATATTTGTTAAATTTCGTTCATTTGCAGCAAAAGAAATAAAGTTAAGAGAAAAATTTTGAGAATAAGAATCGTCCATATTTTGGGCAGAAGAACAATAATCAATAACAAGAACTTTAATATTATTTTGTTCACAAATGTTTAATAATCCGAGCATGTGTGCTTTAGCGTCGTCGGGAGTTGGTTTGTCGTCGGCAGAATATCCGTAAAATAAATCTTCTCTTCCCACAGCATTAATGTTTTGAATGTAGTTTGTTTGAATTATTCCATCGGCATCACCGTTATCTGTAATAATTTCCTGACCATTTTGAGGAACTATTATAAAATTTTGATTATAAGTGCGAGCGTAATCAGATAAATCAACTACAAAATCTCTCATTTCTTGTCTAAAATCAATTCCCGATAAATCTTCTTTATTACAAGAAAAAAGTACAAGTACCAATAGTCCGAAAAAAGTTGTTGTTAAAATTTGCAATAAAAATTTAGTTTTCATTTTTAGAGTTTATTAAGTTATTAAGTATAAAACAAAGTTAGTAAATAATTTTATAAAAAGAATAAAAAAATCCGCCTTGAAAAAAGACGGATTGGCATTATTGAAAAATATATAAATTAAACTGTTTTTTAAAAACTAGTATTGATTTTGAACAGAAACAGGATCAATACCTTCGGCTTGTAAAGCAACTTTAATGTCAACATGTTGACCATTAATAAAAGCAATAATAAAAGCTTTGCTGCCGTTTTTCATTCTGCCCATGCTTTTTCTGTATGTGTGAGCGTCCCAATAAGAAGAAAAAGAACCGATGTAGTATTTATGCCAAAGGTGTCCTTGTTTGTCGTTTTCTTCAAAATGTTCAATAGTTTCGTTTGTCGAAAACACTCTGCTTTTGATAGTTGCATTAGAAAGAGGCGTTTTGCTGGCAGAAATTTGAACATGGTACACTAAATCAGGGTTGCCTTGTTGATTTTGAGCATCAGCAATTTTTTTGCGTAAGTCTTCAATTTTTTGTTCGGCTTGGGCAACATGAGCTCCATTAGGAAAGTTTTGAATATATTCTTCGTAAGCAGAAATACTGTCTTCCATAAGAGCATTTTGCCATGCTTCGTTATCGGCATTAACCATTGCTTGCTGTTTTTGAGCTTGATTTTCGTATAAAGTTAAAGCTTCAACAAGTTTTTCGATAGCTTCTTTTTCTTTTTGAGCTCCATTTTTTATGTTAGTGGCTAAATTTTGATATTTTATTGTTTTTTGAAGTTGTTTATCGGTATATCCTTTGTTATTTTGTAAAATTTGATGACCATCGTCAAATAAACTTTTAGCCTGATCTATAAGGTTTTGGGCTGTGGCTTGGTCGTCTTGAAATTGAAAAACAATGCCGTCTAATTTTGCAGTATATACATCATATAATTTTTGATATCCACCATCAAAATAATTGTCGGCCGTAATTAAATTACGTTTGGCAGGAACAGTTTTTTTTTCGGCTTTATTTTGTTTCCTAGAATTCCCGCTAAAAAGGTCAGCATATTTTTGATAGTCGTTATCCGCAGCAGCAATCATACGGTCTCCTCTGTCAATGTCTTTTTTTGCATCTTCAATAGCTTCTTTTTCAGTATCAGTTAAATCAGAGGTTGGTGCATAAAAATCCTGAGCTGAAAGTTGAAAGCTTATTAAAATTATAAACAAAGAGTAAATAAACTTTTTCATTTTATAAAATTTTAAATTAGTTACGTAATATTTTTTGAAAAATGTAAATAATACATTAATTAAAACACATTCTATGCCAATTTTATTGTGGCAAATAATTTATCATTATAAATAAAAAATATGATAGATTATATTATTGATAATGTTATCGGTATTTGAAAATTTGTTTTAAAAGCAAAAATAAGTTAATTTCGCAAAGTTCAAAAAAGAAACTAAAATAATTATTATGAAACCTTTAATTGGAGCAAAATCTATTTCAAGATGGTTGTTACGACTGTTTCCTGCATTTTTTATTTTTAATAATCATCTGGAAACTTTATTAAATTTTGATTTTTCAGATGTAATTTATTTAATAATTTTAGCTTTAGGTTTGTTTTCATTATTGCTAATACTTGGGGGATTTTTCAGAAAACAGAGTTTAACAATAGTTTCCGGCTTAATTATTTCAATTCTAAGCCTAATAATGTTGTTTTTAAATTTTGAAAACACAATTATAGTTAGTTTTTCGGTAATATTAATTTTGTTGGGCTTCTTTTTTGTAGCAAATGGAAATAATAAAAAACAGTAATAAAAATAGTTCTAATTATAAGATAAATTTAAAAAAAATGAAATTATTAGAAAACAAAGTTGCTGTTATCACAGGAGCAGCAAGAGGTATAGGTTTAGCAATTGCTAAAAAATTTGCTGAAAATTCTGCAAAAATTGTAATAACAGATATTGCATTTGCAGATGAAACCGAAAATTTTATTGAAGAGTATTCAAAAGTCGGAGGAGTTGTAAAATTCTACAAATCAGATGTTTCAAGTTTTGAAGGTTCTTTAAAAGTTGTTGAAAATATTTTAGGTGATTTTGGCCAGATAGATATTTTAGTAAATAATGCAGGAATTACCAGAGATGCACTATTAATGCGAATGGACGAAAGTCAATGGGATTCGGTTTTGAGTGTGAATTTAAAATCGGTGTATAATATGACAAAGTCGGTTCTTAAAACCATGATGAAGCAACGCAACGGCTCGATAATAAACATGAGCTCTGTAGTTGGGGTTAGCGGAAACGCCGGACAATCAAATTACTCTGCATCAAAAGCAGGAATGATTGGATTTACAAAATCAATAGCTATCGAGTTGGGTAGTAGAAATATTAGAGCAAATGCTATTGCTCCGGGTTTTATTGAAACAAAAATGACCGAAAAATTACCCGAAGATGCTAGAAATGAGTGGATAAAATCAATTCCACTTCGAAGAGGAGGACAGCCTGATGATGTTGCAAATGTTGCTTTATTTTTAGCTTCCGACTTATCGGCTTATGTTAGCGGACAAGTTATTAACGTTTGCGGAGGAATGAATACATAAAATTTTATTTTAAAATACATTTTTATACAAAATTTAAGTTACCTTTGTTCTGAAAATGAATAAAGGTACTTTTAAAAATACACAAAAATTATTATTATGCCACTCTTTAACAGACGCAAAAAAGCAGATATGGCTTTATACAACGCCGTTGAAAAAAGAACTGCCCCTATTATTTCAAAAAAAACAAAATCTATAGAAGTAAAAGGTAAAGTTAAAGCCAAATTACTAAATGTAAGAAAAACACCCGATCTTAATGCAAAAGTTATTGGTCAGGTTAGTATCGGGCAAATTTTAGACGTTTTAAATCGTTTGGGAGAATGGTATCAGGTAATATATAAAAATAATAAATCCGGTTATGTTTATGCAAAATATATAGAATTATTGCGAGAAGAAAAAAGCGGAATTGTTACTGCCGGAGTTTTAAATGTTAGGGAAAAACCTAATACAACTTCGCTCGTTTTAGGCAAATTGCATAAAAATGACGTAGTTAATGTATTACAAGAACTGCAAGAGTGGGTTAGAATTAAATACAATAATAAAGAGGCGTATGCTTATAAACAATTTATTAGTTTAAGCGATGTTCCTATTCAACCTAATCCGGTTGTTAACAGTACTACTTTTTTTTATCAAAGGAATGACCTTGCAAGTTTTCCTTTGGCTCCGAGCAACCCAATAACAGTACCTTCGGGCTATCACGAAGCTATTGCTGCTAAAACTTGGAATAATTACGGCGGATTAATTAAAAAAATTAGTGATGAATTGCAAATTGATGTTGCAACAGGCTTATCTGTTTTGTGCGTTGAAAGCAGTGGTCAGGGGTTTAGCAACGATAAAATGATTATCAGATTTGAAAATCACGTTTTAGACATGTTTTGGGGTAAAAATAATATAGATAAATTTGATGAACATTTTAAATACAATAAAAAATCCCGAAGAAATGATCATTATTTTAGAGCCTCAAAAAATGATGATTGGGAAGTATGCCATACAAGTCAGGACATGGAATGGAAAGTTCTTAATTTTGCTATGACTTTAGATGAAACAAATGCCCTAAAATCAATAAGTATGGGAGCCCCTCAAGTTATGGGTTTTAATCATAAGTTTATCGGATATAGCACACCACAAGAAATGTTTACAATGTTTAATAAAGATATTCGGTTTCATCTTTTAGCCTTATTTGATTTTTGTAAATATAAACCCGAACGAATTAGATTCCTGCAAAGAAGAGATTTTTATCAGTTTTCTGTTGAGTATAACGGAACCGCAGCACCAGCTCAGTACGAAGAAAGATTGAAAAAATATTATAACATTTTTAGAAGTATTTTACCTTCTTAATTTTAATAATGTTAAAATTTTAATTCCCTGAATAATTGAGCCTTAGCTTATGAATAATACTATTATTTTCGAATATTCCAAGTGGTTAATTCTATTGTGCATAGTCATTGCGTTTGGCTATGCTTTTTTACTTTATTTTAGAGATAAAAAATTTGCAGAATTAAAAAAATCAAAAGTTTATTTGCTTGCTGCGTTTCGTTTTTTATCTTCGTTAATAATATCTCTGTTGCTTTTATCTCCTCTTTTAAAATCAATAGAAAGAACAGTTCAAAAACCTGTAGTTGTTTTTGCTGTTGATAATTCAGAATCGCTTTTTTTATCTTGCGATAATAAAGATGATGAATTTAATTTAATGCAAGAAAATTTGCAGAATGCCATAAATCAAGTTTCAAATACTTTCGACGTTGAAACTTTTAGCTTTGGAGCGTATCTTTCAGATACTTTGTTTTATGATTTTTCTAAAAAGCAAACAGATATTTCAAATGTAATAACCGAAATTAATAGTCGTTTTTACAATAAAAATATAGGAGCAGTAATACTTATAACAGATGGTATATACAACAAAGGCTCAAATCCATTATTTAATCTTAAAAATGTAATGTATCCAATTTATACCGTTGGAGTAGGAGACACAACAGTATATAAAGATTTGATTGTTCAAGATGTAGAATATAATGAAATAGCATTTTTAAATAATAGGTTTCCGTTGGTTGTTTCTGTTTTTTCAAAAAAATTAAACAATCAAAACGCTTCATGTAACGTATATCAAAATGGTAAATTGCTTGCAAGCCAGACATTTACAATAGGTTCTGATAATTTTTTGCAAAAATTAACCTTTGATATTGATGCAACCAAAGCAGGCGTGCAACAGTATTTGATTACTGTTACAAAAATTGCAGGTGAGCGAAATACTATAAATAATTCTAAAATTATAGCAATAAATGTTATTGAAAATAGACAAAAAATACTAATACTTGCAAATTCACCACACCCCGATGTTGCAGCAATTTTTAACTCACTAAAAACCAATGTGAATTTTGACATAGAAGTTGCAATGGCCAACAGGTTTACGGGAAATGTTACAGATTATTCGCTTGTTATTTTTTATCAATTACCTTCGTTAAAAAACAGTGTTAAAGATATTGTTAATCAGGTTATTGCAGCTGAATTGCCTATGTTTTTTGTTGTGGGAAGTCAAACTAATAATGTTGAGTTAAATGATTTGAATTTAGGTTTAAATATAGCCCAATACAACAATTCTTACGATGATGTTAATGCTTATATTAACCCCAATTTTGTTGATTTTGAAGTTTCCGACAAATTAAGTTCTTTATTGCAATCATCTCCACCAATGATAGTTCCTTTTGGTAATTACACACTTTCGGGGCAAATGAAAGAAATATTGTTGCAAAAAGTTAAAAATATTAAAACAGCAAAGCCTTTAATAGTGTTCTCAAGCTCTGAAATTTCCACAAATTCTAATATTGGATTTATTATTGGCGAAAATATATGGCGAACCAGAATGCATTGTTTTACTCAATTTGGCGATTTTGAAGTTTTTGATGAATTTTTTAATCAGATAATTCAAGCCTTGGTTTTAAAAACAGATAAAAACCGATTTACAGTAAAAGTTGATAAAATTATACCTGAAAATCAAGACGTTTTGTTTAAAGCCGAGGTTTACGACAAAATTTATCAACTTACAAATTCAGCCAACGTAAGCTTGTCTTTTACAGACTCTTTAGGAAATATACTCGAGTACGATTTTAAGAAAACACAAAGCTCTTATGTGCTTAATATTGGAGTTTTGCCACAAGGTAAATACACTTATTTTGCTTCAACCGAAGTAGCCGGTGAAAAATTAACTACCTCAGGTTCTTTTGTGGTTGTAAATTCAGATATTGAAGCATTAAATTTGGTTGCTGATCATAATTTGCTCTATAAAATTTCCGAAAATACAGGAGGAAGGTTTTTATATCCCCACAATTTAGACAGCCTACATACATTTTTACAGACCAATCCAAATATAATATCTGTTTCTTATGAAAAACAAGAATTAGATGAATTTGTTAAGTTTAAATGGATTTTCTTTTTGATAATTTCCTTACTTAGTTTGGAATGGTTTTTACGAAAATTTTGGGGATCATATTAAAAAAACCGCCTGTTATGAAGCAGGCGGAAAAACTCGATTATTATAGTTGTAATCGCTAAAAAACAACTATATAAAAAATTTTAATAAAAATAAAAAGTGTTATGTGTGCTAAAAAAACCTTTTAAAATTTGTGTAATTTCAAAGTTTTTTGTTCATAGCCGGCCTGTAAAAATCCTCTATCATGAAAAAATAGTTATTTATTACTTTCAAAATTACGCCAAATTATCTTTCATTAAAATCTATACAAATTAAATGCTTTTTACATTACTACGCAATACCTGAATTCAGGTAATTTTCAGGCCAATAGATACTAATTTTGTTTGTTATTTTTGTTTGCATTATATATTTAATAAGCGGTTTTTTTAAGTCTATTTTATTATTAGTTGTAAAGTATTTAAGTTTTTGAAAAAAGTTGTATTATAGCCGAAAAATTGATTTTTAAAATTGATTTTATAATTTTTGTGAAAAACTTTTTTTTTTGTAATGTTTTTTAGTTACGTGATTTTTAAAACATTTTAGTGCTTTTCTTCTTTTTCCTGTTTTTACAATAATTTTTAGTAAAGTTTTTGGAATAGTCGGTTTTTTTAACGTTTATACTTGAGTTTTTTTAATATTTTCTTTTTAGTTCTTTTTGGAAATTTTTTAAAGTGTAAATTTAACAAATAATATATTTTTGAAATTGTACATTTTAATTTACTTTTGTATGTTTAAAAAAGGTTTGGTAAGTTTTTTGATTATAAAAAAAAAAACTACAACAAATGAAAATTGATAGCCCATACAAAAAGTATCTTTATTTACCTTTAGTTAAAATTTTTGTTTACGGAACATTGCGAAAAAATAATCGTTTAGGATTTTATATGGAAGGAGCCGAATATGTTGGTCCATACTATACACGAGGGCAGCTTATGAAATCCGAAAATGAAAATGTTTACATAGATTTTGGTTACAATGACGCTGTTACAATAGGAGAGGTTTATATGGTTAATTTTTATTGTTTACAAAGAATAAACCACCTTGAAGTACTTTCCGGCACGTTTCCTAAAGGTTATGAGCTTAATGTAAAACCAATTTGGAAATTATCCGAAGATAAAAAATTTACATTTGATGATCAAACCATAGAACTTGCTTTTTTTTACAAATGGATTAATAGTCCTGTAAAAATATTAACAGGTGATTTTAATGACGATTTTATTCCAATTGACGAAATCGAGAAATTGATAGTATCATCAAAAGGCGAAATAAAAAGCCAAGAGCTTTTAACTATCATGCAAAAAAAATTATCAATTTTTGAAAGCTTGACCTTTGAATAAAAACAAAAAAAATATAAGGCAACGGATTGCAAATGTTTTGTTTTGGTCAATCGTTTCGGCGGCATTTATAGGTCCGGGAACTGTAACAACAGCTACTAAAGCAGGTGTTTATTTCCATTACGATCTTATGTGGACTATGGTTTTTTCTGTAATTGCATGTTTGCTTTTGCAAGAAGCCAGTGCACGAATAGCAATATTTTCAGAAATGAATCTTGGAGAAGCAATAGCCAAACATTTTGAAAATAAATCGTCAAAATATTTTATTTCAGTATTAATAATAGGATCAATAATATTGGGAAGTGCTGCTTATGAAACCGGAAATATTTTAGGTTCGGTTGAGGGCTTGCGATTTGTGTTTAAATCCGTTCCAAAACCCATATTTGTAATTGTTTTAGGCATTGCTGCGTTTTTATCATTTAGAATGAAGTCGATTAGAACCGTTGCACAAATATTAGGCGGTTTTGTTTATTTAATGGGTTTGGCATTTTTGCTTACAGCCATATCAGTTAAACCCGATATTTCTAGAATAATGCAAGGAGTTTTTGTTCCAACTATCCCAGATGTTTCGGGAGCGGGTATGTTAATTCTTGGAATAATAGGTACAACTGTAGTTCCTTATGATTTGTTTTTGGGCTCGGGAATTGTAGATAAAACACAAACAATTAGAGAAGCTCGTTTAGGATTATCAATTGCGATAATTTTAGGAGGCATAATTTCTATGTCTATTATGGCTGTAGGTAGCTCAATAACAGATGGTTGGACTGCTGAATCAATTGCAAGTTTAGAATTTGATTTTGAGTTCATGAAATCAGGGCTTTATCTAAATTCGCTCATTAACGATTACGCATTATACATATTTGGTTTTGGAATGTTTGCAGCGGGTTTTACCTCAGCAATAACTGCACCGTTAGCTTCGGCTATAACCGCAAGAAGTTTATTTTCAAAAAATAAAGAAAAATGGGAATCAAAATCTTTAAGATTTCAATTAGTTGCAGGAGGGGTTTTAATTGTAGGAGTTGTTTTTGGAGTATTACAAGTTAAACCTGTTCCGGCAATAATTATTGCTCAAGCTTTTAATGGTTTTATTTTACCATTCATAAGTATTTTTATGCTTATGATTATTAATAATCCGGCAGTAATGAAGAAAAGAATTAATTCACATTTTTCAAATGTATTAATGGGATTTGTAGTTTGGATAACTTTATTAATAGGAACTTTTAATATCCTAAAAGCAGTTCAGAATGTGCTAAATTTTGAAATAGCAAATAACGATTTATTATTTGTTTTTATTAGTTTCTTTAACTTATTAGCAACAATTTTTATTATATTTAGAATTTACAAATATCGAAATAAGAAATTAACAGAATTAAGGAATGAAGAGTTTAACAACGAATATTATAAACACATTAGAAATAATTAATGCTCGGACTGCAGGATTACATAAAAGATAGATTTAATATAAAAGATGATGACTATAATAAAATCAAGCTCTTGTTTTTATATTCGTTTTCGTTAGGCCTTTTTATAGCATTTTATTTTGTTCCCGCAAATTCAAAATTTTTAGAAAATTATGGTCATTTTGAACTACCTTACGCCTATATAATTTCCGGAGTTGTTGGTATTTTGGCTATTACAGTTTATTCTTTTATTCAAAAACACAAACGTAGTAAAACTCTGTTTGTTTCGGCTATAGTTTTTATGTTGCTTATTTCTTTGCTCTCAAAATTATTTTTATATGTTCTTCATAGCGATTTAATCAATATTTCTTTTGATTTAAAATCTTCATTAACTCGTGCAATAAGCTTTTTTGTTTTTATTTGGGCATGGCCATTTATTTCCCTCGTAGCTACTATTACCGGCGGTTTAGCTCTTCGCTTATTTAATTTATTGCAGGTCAAAAAATTCTATGGTTTAATTAATTTAGGAGGAGTTATTGCAGCAACAATGAGTTATTTTTTAATATCTCAAATTCTAAAAATACTTGGTTCTCAGTATGATTTAATATTAATTGGCAGCGTTGGATTGCTTTCTGCAATTATTTTATTGTTTTATATTTACAAAAAGTTCCCCGAAAAAAAGCAAGCAGTAAAGGAAAAAATAAAAGGCGAAAAACCAAAATTTTGGGGCGGATTATTAAAAAACAAGTTCATATTTTTTATTTTTATAGGTGCTATTGCTTCATCGGTTGTAATTTACATTGCAGATTATGGCTTTTTAATAACAGTTAAAGCTACAAAAGATGAAATATTAGGAGGCGATCAAGAAGTTGCAAAATTTCTTTCTTTAGTATTTGGGGGATTAAAAGTTGGCGAATTAATTATTTCACTTATTTCGGGCAGAATTTTAACAAAAGGAGGATTAAGATTAGGCTTAGTTTTGCTCCCGCTTTTTATAACTACTTTATTTTTAACCGCTTTTATTAGTGCTCAGATAGTAGGCGTTGTTTCGTTTTTATTTTTGGGATTAATGACTTCGGGTAAAATGTTTGAGCGAATAATTAGGCGAGGAGTTGACGATCCTTCTTTTAATGTGCTTTATCAAACTTTGCCCGAAGACCAAAAATTATTTGTTCAAACTCGTGTGGGCATTGTTCAACAAGGAGCAATTGCTATAGCCGGAACATTTTTATTGTTAGTAAATTTGGCTCTTCACACAAGCGGGTCCGATTTTAAAGTTCAATATTATCCTTTATATACACTTCCTATTATGATGTTGGCTATTTACTTGGCTTTTCAATTATATTCTCGTTATAAAAATAGGATAAAAGAGATTTTAGCAGATAAAAAATTATTTAAATTTGAGTATATTGAACAGGAGATTTTTGCTAATGATATTCTCAAAAAATTTATTTTAAGCGAGGATATTGAAGCATCAAAATTTAGTACTGTTGTTCTTTCAGAAACAAATCCCAGGAGTTTAGAAAATTATATTGCTTTTTTGCTTAAAGTAGATGATATAATTATTCGTAAATCAATTCTTTCAAATATTGATAGCACTTATAACGAAAAACTTGTTCCAATTATCGAAGAAATTGGAAATAAAGGAGGAATAACCGACAGAGAATTGAAAAAATTATTTTTGCAAGCCTTTTTTAAGCTCGACTATAGCGAAATAAAAGAAATGCCAATAATTAAGCTTAAGTCTTTTGCTTATTCCGAAAATCCGAATCTGAATATTACAGCTACAAAATATCTTTTTAAAAATAGAGTTAGCGACGACGAAGAAATAATAATTCATCTTTTATGTTCAAAAAACAGAAGTGTAAAATTAGCAGCAATAAAAATAGCAAGTAAACGCAAAACTCCAGTTTTGTGGGCAAAATTGATTGAGCTTTTAGAAAACACAGAGTATAATAATATTATTATTAATATTTTGGTTGAAATTGGAGAACCGGTTTTAACCGATCTTAATAAGTTTTTTAAAACTCAAACCGAAACAAATATTTTAAGTAAAATTATTCAAATTTTTGCTAAAATAGGAACCGCAAAAGCTCAAAGAATATTGGTTTCATATTTAGATTATCCAAATAGAGAAATTCAAAACTTATGTATTCAAGCTCTTCATTATTCACGCTTTAGAGCAAAAGAAGATACTTTTGAGGTTATTCGAGACCGAATAAAATCGGTGGCTTATAATATTTTTTGGTTTTTAATTAGCATTAAAGATTTAGTAAAAGAAAAAAATACTCTTAGATTAGTTCAAGCACTTGATTTAGAGAGAACTAATAGCCTCGAAGAATTATTTTTCTTGCTTAGTTTTACTCAATCACCCGAAATTGTAGAATTAATAAAAATAAATATTATAGGTGAAAATACAATATTTGCTCTTGAGTTAATTGATAATTATATAGAGCCTGAAATAAAGAAAATGATTATCCCTCTTTTTGAACCAATTTCTATAGGTCAAAAAGTTAGACGATTAAAGCAATTTTTTGTGCTAAAACCACTTGAATTTGAAAAGCGACTTATAGATATTGTGCTTACAGATAACGTTAAAGTTGATGTTTGGTCTCAATCAAAAGCAATAGAACTTATTGGAAAAATATTGCCAAATAAAGAGCTAAAATGTCCGGATATTGATATTTCGCAAATTGAAGAACCCCAAATTTGGAATATTGAGGGAATTAAAAAAGTTCGCTTGCAGTTTTCGGTTAATAATTTGGAAAATACTCTTTGGGCTACTATGCTTCACCCCTCTGAATTAATTTATTCAACAGTAATGAAAATTTTGTTTGATAATAAAGCAACAGGATTGGAAAAATTTGTTGATAAATTATCAAAAAAGAAAAGGCAAATATATAATAATTTAGTAGTAAATGCCGATTTAATATCCGATAAAATTAAAATGTTGCGACGAGTTTATTTGTTTTATTCTATTCCCGAAAAATCGCTTTTACGCTTGGCCGATATCGTAGAGCATGATAAATTGAATAAGAATGATGAAATTGAATTTTTTAATGAAAATGCTGAGGAAAATATAATTATTTTGGTAAAAGGGAATTTAAATTATATCTCTCAAAATAAAAATGAAATTATATACAATAAAAATAGTATTGTTATAAGAGGGTTAAATGTTCCACAAAAAGCTAAATCTTTAGTTGCAGTAAATGCTTCGGTTGTTATAAAAATTAATCGTTTTAAATTTTTTAATTTACTTGCTTCAAATAACGATTTAGTCCAGAATTTATTCAAAACAATTAAATTTTAGCACATGACTATAACTTGTAAAGGGAAATTATTAGATTTGAATTATCCGGTAGTAATGGGAATATTAAACATAACTCCGGATTCTTTTTATGACGGAGGTTTGTATTTAACAAAAGAACAAATATTACTACGAGCAAAGCAAATTGTTAACGAAGGTGCTGAAATTATTGATGTTGGAGCTTATTCATCACGCCCCGGAGCTGCAAATATTTCTGTAAACGAAGAACTTAATCGTTTAGATAATGCACTAACAGTGATAAAAAAAGAGATGCCCGACGCATGTATTTCTGTTGATACTTTTAGGCCTGAAGTTGTTCAAAAAGTTGTACAAAATTTTAATGTTGATATTATTAATGATATTTATGCAGGCACTGCAAGTAAAAACATGCTTGAAACTATAGCTAACAATAATGTTGCGTATATTATGATGCACATGCAAGGAACACCTCAAAATATGCAAACTAATCCGCAATATGACGATGTTGTTTTAGATATAATAAAGTTTTTTTCAGAAAGAATTAATAAAGCAGTAAATTTTGGAATAAATGACATTATTATAGATCCTGGTTTGGGGTTTGGAAAATTACTTGATCATAATTTTCAAATAATAAGTCGTTTAGATGAATTTAAAATTATCGATTATCCAATTTTAGTTGGAGTTTCGCGAAAATCAATGATTTACAAGTATCTAAATATTAGCCCTCAAGAAAGTTTAACCGGAACAATTTCTTTAAATACAATAGCATTAAACAAAGGAGCAAATATTTTAAGAGTTCACGATGTGAAGGAAGCTGTTGAAACGATAAAAATTGTTAATAAAATAAATAATTTTGCAAATTAAATGTTTGCTTAATTATCTTTGATAAACATAAATTACTTTTTCTTTAAAAAATATCTTTAATTAGTTTATTATTAGAACTTTAATTGAGTTTAAACACAATTTATTTTATTTGTATGAAAATATATTGTAAAAATATTTAATTTTGCATTTACAAGTATAAACTAAAATGTATTTTTGTGCGGTTTTAGCATTTATAAAACCTTTTTTTTTAATATTTATTTTACATTCATGGCAACAAAATATAAATTTAATCCCGAAACTTTTTCATATCAAAACGACAATAAATTAGTACGTTATTCGAAAATAATATTAACACAAATAGTTGCAATTGTATTTTTGAGTATTGCAGTGTTTTATGCTTTGTCATATTTTCAAGATTCTCCTCTTGAAAAAAATTTAAAGTACGAAAATCAGATTTTAGAAAAAGAATATAACCGAATTTATGCTTTGTACGACGAAAATGAAAAGAACTTGCAACAACTTGAACAACAAGATGAAGGTTTATATAAATTGATTTTTGGAGCACCAATGCCGGTTGACAGTTCTGCAAATATTATTAACAAAATAAACACAACTAAGCCAAAGGTTTTAGTGAAAAATAACTACGAAAATTTATTAGAATTACAAAATTATTTAAGTTCAACAAAGCAAGAATTTATTAGTTTTGTTGATTCTTTTCAAAATATAATTAATTCCTCTGATAATATACCTTCAATTCAGCCGGTTCCAAATCCTAATTTGCAGTTATTGATATATGGTTACGGATACAGATTAGATCCAATTTACCACACTCCACGTTTTCACAAAGGAATAGATTTTAACGTACCAATTGGAACTCCTGTTGTTGCTACTGCAAACGGCAAAGTTACAAAATCGGGTAGAGCAACCAAAGTTCAGGGAATTATTGTTGAAATTGAACATGGCGATTATTCAACTCATTATTATCATTTAAACGATGTAAATGTTAGAGTTGGGCAAACAGTAGAAAGAGGTCAGGTTATTGGATATGCCGGAACTACCGGTAAGTCTCTAATTCCTCATCTTCATTACGAAATATTTTACAAGAATAAACCGGTTAACCCTATTTTCTTCTTCTTTTTAGATTTGACTCCTCAGGATTTTAATACGATTTATAAAAAATCCATAACAGCCGGAATTAGTTTAGATTAATATTTTATTGCAATATTATTGCGGGTAAAAGTTGAATTTTTTAAATTAAATTGTTTTTTACAGCATAATATATTAGTTCGGTTGTATTTTTTACGTCAATTTTTTTTAAAATTCGTTTTCTGTGCGTTTCAACAGTGTGAAAAGCAATGTTCAGAACTTCGCCCACTTCTTTGGAGCTTAAACCTTTGGATAGATATTTTATTATATCAAGCTCTCTTTCAGATATTTGAACGTTATTTTTTTGCTGTAAATTGTCTGAAATCAGTAAATATATAGAGCTTGTAACTTGTTTATCGGTAAATGGTTTTGTTATGTATGAAAACGGTTTTGAATTTTTTGCTCTATCGAGTGTAACCTTGTCGGTGTAAGAAGTTAAATAAATAAAAGGAATGGTGTGTTTTTGGTTTATTTCAGTCATTAAATCAATTCCATCTTTTTCGTAATGTAGATGTATGTCGCATAAAATAAGATCAGGTTTTTGTTCTTCAATCATTTTTTGAGCTTTATCGTATCTTGTTGCAGATCTAATATTTTTAAAGCCATCGTCTAAAAGAATTTTTTCAATACTTTTTACATTTATAAGGTCGTCATCTATAATTAATATATCTAATAGAGTTTTTTTCATTTGAGTTTTTTAGTATACTAAAAAATAAAAAAAATAAATATTTAATCTTAAGCGTATCAAATTACTTAATATTTTTTATTGATTGTAATCTTTTCGTGTTAAATTAACTTCCGCTTCAAAATTTATATTGTGTAACATAAAACTAAATTTTGCAATAATATCATTTTGGGTTATTTGTTTTATTGTAAGTGTTTGATTTTGAGATGTTTCTAATAGTACAATATTTTCGTCAATGTGCCAATTTACGGTATCTGAGTTAATAATACACACATTACTATCAATAAATTCAAATTCAATTAGGGATAAGTAATTTAAAATATTAGTTTCAAATTCATTAATTGAAATAATAGATGTGTTTTTATTACAATATTCCTGAAATTTTAGGTCTAAATCATTTATATATGCATCTTCAATTAACCATTTACCAATTATTGCTGTTTTTAATGAGGGTGAGCATGAACAAAAAAACAATATTCCTGTAAAAAATATAACTGAATTTAAAGGCTTCATTTAAGCATTTGATTTTTTATAAAAAAGTTAGTTGTTTTCATTAACTTAAACGAAAAAACCGTCACTTTTGTTAGAAAATGACGTTTTTTTTTTTATTTTCTTTTTTTGCTTTTTTTCTTTTTTCTCATAGCTTGAGGACCTCCTGTTGTCATCGTCTTCATCATTTTTTTCATCTGCGAAAATTGTTTGATTAAAGCGTTAACTTCTTGAACAGAGGTGCCGCTACCGTCAGCAATTCTGGCACGTCTGGATCCGTTTAAAATAGCGGGTTCGTGCCGTTCTTGAGGAGTCATAGAGTAAATGATTGCTTCAATACTTTTAAAAGCATCATCGTCAATATCAACGTCTTTTATTGCTTTTCCAACGCCGGGAATCATTGCAGCCAAGTCTTTTAAATTACCCATTTTTTTAATTTGTTTAATCTGACTTAAAAAGTCTTCAAAATCAAATTGTTGTTTGGCTATTTTTTGTTGTAATTTTTTTGCTTCTTCGGCATCGTAATTTTCTTGAGCTTTTTCAACAAGTGATTTTATATCACCCATTCCTAAAATTCGGTCGGCTAAACGGTCGGGGTAAAAAAGGTCAAGAGCTTCAAGTTTTTCGCCGGTACTAACAAATTTTATTGGTTTATCAACAACATATTTAATAGAAAGAGCAGCACCACCGCGAGTATCTCCGTCAAGTTTTGTTAAAACAACTCCGTCAAAATCAAGAACTTTGTTAAATTCAAAAGCAGTGTTTACGGCATCTTGCCCTGTCATAGAGTCAACTACAAAAAGAGTTTCGTTTGGGTTAATTGCTTTTTTAATGTTTGATATTTCCCGCATCATTTGCTCGTCGATAGACAAACGTCCGGCAGTATCAACAATAACAACGTTATTATGGTTTTCTTTTGCTTGTTTAATAGCGTTTTGAGCAATTTTTACCGGATCTTTGTTGTCTTCTTCGGTGTAAACATCAACATTAATTTGTTGGCCAAGAACTTTTAGTTGTTCAATAGCGGCAGGTCTGTAAACGTCGGCAGCAACTAATAAAGGTTTTTTGCCGCGTTTTGATTTTAAAAATAAGGCTAATTTACCCGAAAAAGTTGTTTTTCCGGAACCTTGTAAACCTGAAATTAAAATTATTGTTGGTTTTCCATCAAGGTTGATGTCTGCTTGTTCTCCGCCCATTAGTGCAACTAATTGATCGTGAACAATTTTAACCATAAGTTGTCCGGGCTGAATAGCAGTAATAACGTTTTGGCCTATTGCTTCTTCCTTAATTTTAGCTGTAAATTCTTTTGCTATTTTATAGTTAACATCGGCATCAACTAATGCTCTACGTATTTCTTTTACGCTTTCGGCAACGTTTATTTCCGTAATTTTGTGTTGACCTTTTAGTATTTTAAAAGATCTTTCGAGTTTATCCGATAAATTTTCAAACATAAACTTAAAATTTTAAACAGTTTACCAAAATTATTTTAAATTTTGGTATAAATAATTAAAGCTCAATAATATAAATAATTTTTTAAAGCTCTAAACTTGCATTGATAATTTAAAAACTACAAAGTTTTTTTGTTTTTTTTAGTTTAGTTTGCAAAAATAATATTTTTTGGAATAAAATCTATTCTATTTAAAATAATTGGCAGATAACTTTATTTTTTGTAAAAAAAGGCAGAATTTTTTAAGTTCTGCCTAAACTAACTGTATAATTAATTTTTTATGAAGATTTTATGAAATCGTCCGTATTTTGTTCTCGATACTAAAATATATTGAGCCGGATTAAATTGTGAAACGTCTATTTGATAATTGTTTTCTCCTTTTAAATAATTTTGATTAATGTTTTTTAAGAGTTGACCATTTATTGAATAAATTTCAAAACTTAGTTCTCCGTTTTTAACTGCATTTACATTTATGTTTAATGTATTTTGAACCGGATTAGGGTAAATATTAACATTAATATCTGAAGTTAATGGTCTTATTTCGTGTAAAAATGTGGTATAAATAGTGCTATCAACCGAAAGAACCGAATCTGTAAGAAGTTTAGCATAGTAAATATCTAAATCGGTTCCGTTGTCATTTAATTCTGACCAAAAAACATTTATAAAATTGTTTGAAGCACACAACTGATAATATTCGCCAACATAAAACGCGTGACTAATGTTGTTGTAATTAAATAAAGTGTCGTTAACGTTTCGTTGCAAAAAAGTTTCGCCTCCATCGTACGAAATCCCAACAAAAAAATCAGTATTATATACATCTGGAATAGAACTATAACGGGTATCGTACCAGCTTGCTATAACTTTTCCGTCAGGAGTAACAGTTATACTTGGACGGTGATGGAATTTATAAGCAGCGGGTTGGTCAGAATTAACTCTTATTGGCTCACTCCATGTTTGGCCGTTATCATCTGAGTGGCTTAGATGAACATTTACATTGCTGAAAAAATTGGTGTCGTTTGAGTTCCAAATAGCATAAATTCTTCCGTCAAAGTTACTGCCGCTTGTATCAACAGCAATATAGGCACTTGCATATAAACGATTATAAGCCAAAGTGTTTGTATTGTTCATTTGCAGAGCAGACCCCATATTGTTAACAAAAACTTCGGAAATAACTGTAGTGTCTGACCAAGTTAAGCCATTATCATAAGAATTTTGATAAAATAAGAATTCAGTTGCTACTTGATCGTCGTTTGCCAAAATATTTAGAGTATCTTTGTAAGCTGGATAAACAGCATGTAAAATTCCGTTTTTATCAAAACAAATAGCTCCCTGAGTAGATGCAAATAAATCTGAAGGTGGAACCAATTTGTGGTCGGTAATAAAAGCTAAACTGTCGGCTGGTTTTCTTCTGATTCCCCAAATATCGGTAATAGAGTCGGCATGATAAAATTCTGTAGTTGAAATAATTAAATCGTTATTAAGAGGATTTACTGCCATCCATTGTTTGTCTGGAGGATAACCGCTATCAACTGCTGTTATGCCAACACCTAATTCATAATCAAAAACACCCCAAGCTATTGTGTCGGTAATAGGGCGAATCCAAGTGGCTCCACTGTCAGAAGAGTAGGCGTAGTATAAAACTAAGTCCATATATATTTCGCTCATACTTACAACATTTGCAACAAGATATAGCCATGTGAAATGAGCAAGTCCATCATTATCATAAGCAATAACAGGATCTCCGCCACCGCCAATTACTCTTGTTTGTGATAAGTTATGTGGCATAAAATTAATATCAGAATTTTCCCAGCTTATTCCACCGTCAAGTGTGTACATCATTTTGAATAATAGCGGGTTAGTGGCTGTACCTGAAGGGTCAATACTCATCCATGACGTTATAATATTATTCGGATTTGTTGGATTGATTGCACTGTATAGCTCTAAGTCTTCTCGGTTATCGTTAGTAAATTGTTGTAAAGAAGAAGTTTTTGCTCCTATTTGTTTTAGAGTATTTGTTGGGATAATAACTTTTTTTTCAATAAGTAAAGAAACTGCATTTTGTGAAAAAGAAAAAAAAGATGCCATCAAAAACATCGTTGCAATAATTATTTGCTTCATTTTTTAGTTTTTTTTTTGAATAAAAAGTATGCTACCGAAAAACGGCAGCATACAAACATAACCTAAACCTAATCTTATATTTCTTATTTTATAATAATTTTGTGATTTATTGAAATATTATTGTTTTTAAATTCAATAAAATAAATTCCTTTTTGATTTTTACTTAAATCAACATTTGCTTGGGTAATATTACTGTTTTTATAAATAATTTTTCCGTTTACATCAAAAATTGTAATATTTACAATGTTTACACTTTGAATAGTAAATATCCCATTACTTGGATTTGGATAAATAGAGATATTTGCATTTGTTAAATCATCAATAGAAAGAGGTGAAAGACTAATATCAACATCTTCGTTAGCAGCATTAACAGTAAAATCGGAAGAATAATTTTCAAATCCGGCAGCAGCAACGTCAAAATTGTAAGTTCCATCAACTAAATCAATTGTAGCAACACCGCTTGCATCAGTAGTAATTGCAGAGTATCCGTCAACAGTAATATCAGCTCCCAAAACAGGGTTAGTATTTTCATCAACAACTGTAAAAGTTACAGTGTATTCAGTTGGAATAACTTCAACTAAAGTAACATTTACTGTTTGATTTGTTCCATTTACAGTAAAAGAAGAAGAATAATCTTCGTATCCGGCAGCAGCAACGTCAAAATTGTATGTGTCGTCGAATAAATTAATAGTTGCTTCGCCGCTTGCATTAGTAGTAATAGCAGAGTAACCATCAACAGTGATTTGTGCTCCGGAAATAGGATCAGTATTTTCATCAACAACATTAAAAGTAACGTCATAACTGGTTCCGCAACCACCGGCAACGTTAATGTAATTCATTTTAGTTACTGTAACAGGACTATTACTGTAAGTAGAATTTGTAACAACAAGTTGTATTGCATAACAACCGGCTTGATAAAATTCAACAGAAGGGTTTTGGTCAGTATTAGTTGTGAAATTTGTGAAATTCCAGTGTACTCCTGCGGCACCGGGACTAACAGCCCATTGATAAGTAGTTGTTCCCGAAATTGGGTCTCCGTTTGAAACAGACACGTTACTTGTAAAATCAGTAGAACCATTTAAATTAACACTTGTTGGGCTTGCAGAAAAGTCAGCCATTAATTGTGGGGCTAATTCTATGGTTATATAATCTGTTTTTGTTTCGGTTTGAGTATCGGGTGTAAAGTTTGCATTAGTAATTGTTTGAGTTACAGTATAAGTTCCGGGTTGAGTAAAACGAACAATAGGGTGAGCCGAATTAGCATCAGTTCCTTCAAGGTATTGAACATTATTGGGGGTAAATTCCCATGTAAAAGAAGATCCATTATCAAGAGGGTACGATAAATTGAGCATTTTAAATTCATCATCTGTATTCCCTGTAGTACTTGAAGCACCCGAAGTGTTGTTAACAGCAATAAAATCAACTTCTATAGCATCATAAGGTTTTTGCCATTGTAAAGTATGAGTAGTAGATTTTGCTGAATTTGAAACAACATAGCTCAATACAGGTCCTTGTACACCTTCAACAAACCAGTAATAAGCATCATCAGAAACAGTGCTTGTTACAGCAGGTGATCCATTCATCATCAATTGAATTTGAAAATCTTCGGTAACATGAACTCTCATTGCATTAAGATATACTTTATGTGGGAGAATAAGGGTTCCATAGGCATCACAATCAAAGTGGTATTCTCCTAAATTAGGAATGATAGCTTCGTCTTCTCCTACTCCGTCCATATACCAACCACCTGTTGCACCAAAAGGCACTACGTCGTGAGAAGTTTGGTAAGTAAAATTATCAGGGTAAAGTTGAAGTGGTCCGCCGTCGTATGCTAACCATATTTCAATACCTCCGTCATTAGCGTAAAAACCAGAACGGTTCCATTGTGTTCCTCCATTATTGTCAAAGTAAAAATAACCGTTACTACCTGAGTTAAGTTGTTCGGCTACGTCAGCGTCGGTCATAATATCAACGTGAGGTTTGCCTGTTGGGTCAAGATAATCAAAAATATTGTGATCTCCGTCGGGCACTAAAGCAGAAAAATCCCAAATTACATTTTCGCCATCAGCACCGGGATCAAAAGCGTCTGCTCCAAATATTGAGATATAATCAACATTATCGTTTACAATAAAGCAATTATCTGCGGCAGAAATAGTTACTTGAGAAAAACTGTATGCAGAAATTAAAAGCATCAGAATGAATAAATTAATTTTTTTCATGTTTTTTTTTTTATGTTTTATAATTGGAATTGAACAAATTTACTTTAATGAAAAAAAAAATGCAAAATTGTTTTGTCTAAATTCATAAATCAATACATATTGTTAATTTTATTGTTATTTAAAACGCTTTAAGATAATTGTTTAAAATTATTTAATTTCTGTTTTTAATTTTTAAAAAGAATAAATTTTTTAGTGAATATTTTTTGATTTTGAATAATTATCACATTGTAAATACCCTGAGCAAGGTAGTTCAATTCATATACATTGTTTTTATTTTTTGGATTAATGTCTTTAATTTTTTTGCCTGTAATATCAAAAATTGTGATAGTTGTATTTGGTTCCGGAATGTCAATGAAATTAACAAATAGATTCATTTTATTTGAATAAATAAGAATGTTTGAATTAATAACATTAGTATTATTATTAGAATTTGTTTGATGTTTGAAAATAATTTTAAAACGATTTCTGTATGTTCCTATATTAGAGTAAAAATCATAAGTATTGTTTTTTGTTAAATCTGTTTCTGTATTATTTTGTAAATCAATCAAATAAGGCGTAATGCTGTCCGGGAGAATAAAATCATTCATTGTAATTGAAAATTGTCCGGCAGTTCCGGTTTTAAACCCAAGATTAAGTATAGAATTAGTGTCAATTTCCGGTAAACTGTTAATTGAAAGGTTTATACTATCATCGCTTAAACTGAAAAGATACGGAACGTTAACAGAATAACCAACTAATTTAATGGCGTCTAATTGTCCGTCATAATTTTCTGTAGCTTCGGGAATAAATCTAAGTATAGTTTCATCTGTGTATTGATTATTATAAGCAGTTAGTCTTAATTGATTAGGTTCTTCAAAATTTGATTTATAAAAAGGTACATCGTTGTGAATACGAGCACTATTGTTAACGGTTATAGAAGCACCGGGGCTATTGGCTTTAACAAAGAATGATTGGCTAAGAGGTATGCAACCTGAAACTCTGTTTAAAACTACTGAAGGATATGGATTAGTATAAGATTCGGGTAAAAAGTACGAGTAATTATTGTAAGCTCCGGATCCATCATCAATATAAAAATATATTGCACCATCAATATTGGTTTTTGTGATATTGTTGTTGTCATACCAATTTAATGTTGAAGGATAAGGGTTTCCAATTAAATTCCAGCCGTCAAAAATTGAGTTGCCATGTGTTGCAGTATTATCTGTATAGCTTAAATTATAAGTTATTTCTCCGGTATTTAATTCTCCTGTAAATTCAACAGTTGCTTGATTTTGATATGTAATATATCCTTGCATTATGTTCATATTACTACCGCTTGCAGGGAATATCCAGCCCATTAATCCTCCCGAAAAATTTTGCATATTCCAGCTGTCTTCAATAGTTTCATCGTAAAAATAAAAATTATTTGGGTGAAACAAGTTAACAGAAGCTGAGGTAATAGGACTGGAAACATAGTGCCACATCAATGGACTGATATATCTTTGAACAGTAGTTGTTTCGATGCCGTAATTTACTGTGCTTTTATTAATAAATGAGCCTGTTCCGGTAGCATCTGATTGAATAATAAAAGTTCCATTTTGGTTCATTATTCCCCAAACAGTTAGATATTTATTTGGAGCAATGTATAAATGAGAACCTGTTTGAATTGTTAGATTTTTTGTTTCTGCCAGATTATCAATATTGCTATTAGTTTCAGGAAAATTGCCTCCAACAGGTGTTGTTGGTATTATTACATTTGTTGCATTTGAAATGTATGTATTTGGCTGCCAGTTGGTTACTGTGTTCCAGTCGGTATTTGTATTTCCTGTCCAAATAACGCTACCAAGATATTCGTCAGCTCCGATGTAGGGTGGATATTGTCGGGTTTCGCCATCAAAATCAGTTGATATTCCTGTTGTATTATCGCCGGCTTGTAAACCTGCATTTTCGGTATGTAAATTATCAACAGATAAATACATTGGGTTAATGGTTATTGAATTAGCACCTTTCCCTGTAAAATCAGGCATAAAGTTGTTATAATTTTCAGTAGAATTTGTTAATACTGCTGCATTGAAACTATTAGCTGAAGCTGATACAAAATTATTATTTTTGATGCTTAAAAAATCTGCTGTATTTATATTAATTCCGGCTCCATTAGTTGATAATACATTTGAGCTGTTGAAAAATATATCAATATAACCTGAATTTCCTGTGGCGTTTTCGATATTTATTCCATAACTTGTTCCACTACCGTTTCCGATAGAAAACATATTATTAATAACAAGAGCTTTGTTTCCGGCAGTGCCCAAAACATTATCTAAAAATAAACCATAACCATTAGCTTGTAATGCAACAACATTATTTTGTGAAATAATTGATTCATTGTTGCATGTTGTTAGCGAAATTCCTCGGTAATCGGTTCTATTGGAAATTGAAACAATTGAGTTGTTTATAATTACAGGAGTATTTACATTGGTTAAAAATATTCCTGAAAAAGATTGATTATTAAATGCGTTATGAGACAAACTAAGACCGGAAATATTTTGAGTTGCATTTTTCCCGAATAAATTTAAGCCATAACTTCCGTTATTAAATACACAATTATAAAAATTAAAATCAGAAGAGTTAGTTAAAGTTTCAAACTCGTAAATTAATGCGTAATTGTCTGAATTATCAGAAGTTTGAACACCATTAAAAGTGCAATTTTCAAAATTTATGTAATGATTATTTTCAGCTATTTCGATAACACGTCCGTTGGTGTTTCCGAGAGCATTAAAGCTAAAATTTTTAAACGTGATATAACTTGTTCTGTAAAGTCTTAAAGTGTAGTTATTAGTTGCATCAGCATCGTGTTCTAAGATTGCTTGTCCACAGTCGTCGCACCAAGTTTCAAATGTGATTGTGTTAACATCGCTAACACCGCAGATTGTGCCAATTTGAATTTGTTCGTTAAAAGGAACATCTGCAACATCAAAGTGCACAGGACCACTAACTCCGTACATTTCTAAACTGTCAACGGCAGCTTGAATTGAAGGATAGTTAACTTCAGAAGGTTCGATAGTAAAGTCTCCGGACATTGCAACAATAGGATTAAAAGCAACGTTTCCTTCAAGTAAAATTTGAAAATCGCAGGTATTACCGGAAACACCATCAATAGTTATATAATATTGTGTATCGGGGTACAAATCTAAAGGATTCCAAACAATATCGCTTTCATCACCAGGATAAGCACAAAAAACTTCGGTGTGATTTGCCGGATCGCAAGCAGGTTCGGCATCAAGTCGAGTTATGGCTATTTGAATTCCAGTTCCTCCGGGTGAACAAACAATATTTTGAAAAGTAACTGAAACTTCGCCCCCACGGCAATTAGTTGTAAAATAGTACCATGCAGTATTTTCGAGTGTTACACCGGAACAGCCGGTAGTGCTAAAATTTGGGTCTTCTAATGGGTCCCATGTTGCATTACTGTTGCTTGTTGCATTAGTTACGGCATCTACAATTTCTATTGCAGCATCACAATGATCATTACAAGTAGGGAAATTTGCAACGTCAGCATAAATTGTGTCGTTAATAGTTATTTGATCTTGTTCGCCGTTTGGGCTATCGATCCAAACTGTAAGTTCACTTGTTGGCGGATTAACATTGAACATTTGTAATTCTGTTATTCGAATATAGTTAGTACTACCTTCGGCATTAGTAATATTTATTCTGAAGTACCGAAAAGGAATTGTGTTATCAAAAGTAAATACTTTCCATTCGTTCATTAAAATATTACCATAAACTTTGCTGTCAAGAGTAGTCCAAGAAGAGCCGTCGTTTGAGCCTTGAAATTGCCAAGTTCCCGGGTTATATTGTTCGTTATTCCAACTTCCGGGGGTCTGAGTAGAGCTGCAATATACCCGGTAAGCATTAACTGCTTGTTCGTTGCCGGCACCAAGATCAACTTGTAACCAACTTGGCAATGAGTTATTGTTAGCCCAACCGGTAGTAGTTATGTTATTGTCGAAAGCAGCAGCAGCAGAATTGCCTGCGTAGCTGGAACTTGCAGAAGCTATTCCGCTTGCAGCCAAATTATTGCTCATATCTAAGCCATTGGGTATTGTAATTGGAGAAATTGTAACAATATCTGAGCTCCCGGCAGGAATATTTACAGCGTAATTGTTAGTAACTGTTGCTCCGCCATCAATAATGTAACTAATATTTATTGATGTTAAAATATCGGGTTCAGTAGCAACTCCTCCGTTATTTATGGCTAAATCAGATACTTCCCAGCAAGAATTTACGTCCATATTAGTAAGAGAGCCATTGTATCCATTGCCTGTAATATCAGAAACAGAATAACTACCAGTGTTTTCTTCCATTTGATAGTAGGCAACAAGGTTAGGTTCTGTTCCGGTTAATGATCCACAAATTCCGTTTCTGATTTCAGCTTCACTTAGGGCTATGTCCCAAATTTTTACTTCATCAAGGTTTATATTTGAAGAGTATGTGTTGTTGTTTTTTCCGCCAAAATTCCATTCAGCCGAAGGAATAGTAATATTTGCGGTATAGTTGTAAACATTTTCTCCGTTTACGTATAATTTTATGCTTGAACCATCAGAAACCCATGCAACATGCGTCCATTCTCCAACGGGCAGATAAACCGCTGTTGTTCGCCAGCCTGTAGCCGGAGTATAAAATCTAAGTTGCCCATTTGTTTCTTTTGTTGTTTCAAATCTATCGCCTGCAACGCTCGTAATTCTGTCGTAGGTGCCGTCTGTTCCGTTGTGTTTTACATAATATTCAACAGTAAAGTTGGTAAAAGCCGGTAAAGTACCAATTGTTACCATATCATTTGAACCATCAAATTTTAATGAAGTTTGACCATCAAATCCACATGGGTCAAATAGTTGGCAAAAATTATTTCGGTTTGCTATTTCTACTTCTAAGTTGTATTCTTGTCCATAGCAACCTGTTAAATTAGTGATTTCTGCGTCAATTCGGGCATCGGAAATTGTAAAATTATCAAATGCAAAGTAGTAGTAGTAAGGATTATTGTAATATGTACGTCCAATAATTCTAAACTTCACACAAGTTTCATCTTTTAAATTACAAAGAGTATGTTCAACATAAGTCCATTCATCAACAGGATTTCCTAAATTATTAGTCCACCAATTTGTGCTACCGGAATACCAATTGGGATCAGAATTTGTTCCGAGTTGAAGCCACGAAACTCCTCCGTTTGTAGAATATTCGACATGAAAATAATCGTAACTTGTGTGATATAAATGATATTTAACGTCCATTGATAGGATAGGATTTTCTAATCCGGTAAAGTCAAAAACCGGACTTTCAACCCAATAATAATCCCATTTTCCGTTTGTTGTAACTTCGGTAAACCAACTTTGTCCGTTATTTTCGTTTCCCTCAAGATAATCAAATTGTCCAAGAACAAATTTTCGTCCATTGTTATCAGGTGGATTATCTCCGCTTGATGTCCAATATTTTGATGTTGTTGGATTGTTGAAATTTTCAAAGTATGGAAAAGTTGAAATTAGAGTGTCGTTTACAGTAATAGATTGATAAATGGTGTCGTTTTGGTTATTAAAATCGGTTAATAAGCTCGAAAAAGTTTTTAAATAGTAAGTTCCGAGTGTTCGCATGTCAATATTTGTAGCAAATGTGTAATTTACGTATGTTTTAGCCGGAATATCAACATTTCCAATAAGGGTTTGAGTAATAGCACCGGTAATTTCGCAAGTTATTGGTACTGAGGTTAAATCGGAACAAAATGGATTATAAACTGTTACTGTAACCGGTTGATTTTCAATAAAAGTGCAATGTTCCTGGTCTTCAGTGGGGGTAACATATTCAGTTACGGCTGCGTCGGTGATTTGGTCGTAAATCCAAAAATTATCAAAAGCAAATTGATTATATCCTTCATTAATATAATAAGTTCGGGCTTTTACTCTAAATTTTACACAGTCTTCGCCTGCCAAAAAACATACATCATGCTGCATTTTAGTCCATTCGATTAATGGATTTGTATTGTTTGCTGTCCACCAATTTGTTGAGCCTGAATACCAGTTATAATCAGCACTTGTTCCAAGTTGTATCCATGTATCGCCTCCATCTAAAGAATATTCTAAATTAACATAATTATAAGAGGAATGGTAAAGAGAGTATTTAATATCTAAAAATATACTTGGTTCGGTAAGAGATGAAAAATCGAATACCGGACTTTCAACCCAATAGTAGTACCATTTTGCATTAGTTGTTACTTCAGTGAACCAACAATCGCCTTCACCATCGGAGCCATTAAGATAAGGTAACGTTCCATGAATAAAATTTCTGCCTGTTTCTATGTCAGGTGGGAAATTTGGTGAATCTCCGCCTGCTTTCCAGTATCCTGTTCCGCTATTAAAATCTTCTATATATGGAAAAGAAGAAATTTTAGGATATTCCACAACAATCGAAGAGCTCGTATTATCATTTGAATTGTTGGGATCGCCAACAAAAATTGTATATGCGTTTAGATTATAAGTTCCTACGGGTGTCATATCAAAACTTCCTGTTAAGGTAAAATCGGTATAACTTTGTGCCGGAACAGTAGGAACAATGCCAGTTAAAGTTGCTGTTGCAGCACCGGTTACATCACATTGTACCGGTACATTAGTTGCGTCTGTACACGACCAATTATAAACTCTAACAGTTACAGTTTGATTATCAATAAAAGTACAACCTGCTAAATCGGGAGTAGGGTCAAGAATTTTAGTTACTCCAACATCTTGTGCATCAATTATTTTGAAGTTGTCAAAAGCAAATTGGTTATAACCTTCGTTAATGTAATATGTTAGAGCTCTGATTCTAAATTGAACACAACTCTGACCAGCAAGCATACATAAATTATGTTGCATTTGCGTCCAATCTTCAATTGGGGCAGCATTATTGTTTGTCCACCAATTTGTACTGCCTGAATACCAGTTTGGGTCGGCAGATGTGCCGAGCTGAGTCCAATTTGTGCCTCCATTAGTTGAATATTCTACGTGAACATAATCGTAAGACGAATGATATAATGAATATTTTACATCAAAATATAAAATAGGATTGGAAATAGTTGTAAAATCAAAAATAGGGCTTTCAACGTTGTAATAATCCCATTTTCCGTTTTGTTTAACTTCAGAATACCATGAATTTCCCTGACCTTGAGCTCCATTAAGGTATGGAGGCTCGCCATATCTGAAATATCTGTGGTTCGCATCGGGTCTTGACACCCAACCTTGATTATCTGCATTAAAATCAGCTAAATAAGGGAATGTGTTTATAGGTGTGTTAATTCTTGTTTCTGTTAAATTATTATTAGAATTGTCGCCATCAGTAGATAAATTAGTAGTAACAGAAATTGTGTGAGTTCCTGGAGCAGATAAATCGGCAGTGGTTGTAAAGTTGTATAAATAAGTGTCAAAACGGTTAATTGGTCCTGGTACAATTTCATTAATAATTGCACCACCGTCAATTTGAATAGAAATTGGAATGTTGTACAAAGGGCGACATTTATTGTTGATAATAAGAACTTGTACATTTTCGGAGTTGGAATATCCACTGCAATTACCACCATCAGCAAGAGTTATTTGAATTGGTTGAGCATCATCGCTTTCTCCTCCTGAAATTTCGAAATTATCAAATGCAAATTCATTATAACCGACATTTATGTAGTATGTTCGTGCTTTTATTCTGAATTTAACGCATGGTTCGCCCGATAGTTCGCATAAATCGTGTTCAACGTGTGTCCAAGTATTCACCGGGGTCGTATTATTTGCAGTCCACCAATTAGTAGAGCCTTGATACCAATCGGGGTCGGCGTTTGTGCCGAGTTGCGTCCAATTTGAGCCTCCATCTAAAGAATATTCTACATGAACATAATTGTAAGAAGAGTGGTAAAGAGAGTATTTAATGTCCATTGAAAGAGTGGGATTTGTGTTTTGAGAAAAATCAAAAACCGGACTTTCAACCCAATAATAATCCCATTTAGCATTTGTTGTAATTTCGGTGTACCAACAATCCCCTTCTCCTTCGGGTCCGTTAAGATATGGTAATGTTCCGTGAACAAATTTTCGCCCGTTGTTGTCGGGAGGATTATCTCCGCCTGCAGTCCAGTAACCATCACCTGAGTTAAAATCTTCGAGATATGGGAATGTGTTTATTTTAGGGAAATCGACAGAAATATCTACATTAACGGTATCGTTGTTGTGGTGAGTATCTCCAATAAGTTGAGAATAAGCTTCGAAATTATATAGTCCCATAGGCGTCATGTCAAAAGTGCCTGTGAAAGTGTAACTTGTAGAACTTTGAGCCGGAATTGTTGAAACAATGCCGTTTAGTGTTATTGATGGAGCATTTGGGTGTCCTGCCGGAAATGTAATAATGCATTCAACCGGAACGTCAGAAATATCACCACAACCGAAATTTTCCACCTCAATTGTAATTGTTTGATTAGATGAATATAAACACCCTGATGCATTTGCATTGGGATCTAATAAAGCTGAAACGCCAACTTCGGGTTGGTCAGTAATTTCAAAATTATCGAAAGCAAATTGATTGTATCCATCAGTTAGGTAGTAAGTTCTGGCATATATTCTAAATTTTACACAACTTTTTTCAGCCGGTGTAAGAGCAGCAATGTTGCACAAGCTATGTTGCATCGTAGTCCATTCATCAACGGGGTTTGTATTGTTTGCTGTCCACCAGTTTGTTGAACCGTTATACCAAAAAGGGTCGGCTGAAGTTCCGAGTTGTGTCCAAGTAGATCCTCCATTTGTTGAATATTCTACGTGAACATAATTATACGAAGAGTGGTAAAGCGAATATTTAACATCAAGAAATAAAGTAGGGTTTGAAACACCGTTTAAATTAAAAACCGGACTTTCAACCCAGTAATAGTCCCATTTTCCGTTTTGAGTTATTTCAGTATGCCAAGAATTTCCTTCACCTTGTGCTCCATTTAAATAAGGTAGTTCTTGAAGTCTAAAATATCTATGATTAACAGGAGTTCTTGAAACCCATCCTCCATTCCCGGAGTTAAAATCTTCGAGATAAGGATAAGTAGAAATAATCCCATTTATTCTTGTTTCGGTTAAAACATCGTTAGTATTGTTGTTGTCTGTTGGTAGATTTGTTGTTACAATTATAGTGTGGTTTCCTGCAGAACTTAAATCGGCTGTTGTGGTAAAATCGTACAAATAGGTGTCAAAACGAGGGATAGGTCCGGGCACAATTTCGTTAATAATTGCACCACCGTCAATTTGAATAGAAATAGGCATATTGTAAATTGGACGGCAAGTGTTATTTTTCAATAAAACTTGCATTGGTTCAGTGTTATTAAAACTGCTACAAGTTTTTGAATGAGTTAAAGTTAAGGCAATAGGTTCAACATCATCAGCTTGAGTTTCAGAGATTTCAAAATTATCAAAGGCAAATTGATAATATCCATCATTTTGATAATAAGTTCTTCCTCTTATTCTAAATTTCACACAAGTTTCGCCCGAAAGATAGCATAAATCGTGCTGAACATGTGTCCATGTGTTTATGGGAGTAGAGTTATTTGCAGTCCACCAGTTTGTTGAGCCTTGATACCAATCAGGGTCTGCATTTGTTCCAAGTTGTGTCCAATTTGCACCATCATCTAAGGAATATTCAACATGAAAATAATCATAAGAAGAATGGTAAAGAGAATATTTTATATCCATTGATAATGTTGGGCTAGTGTTTTCGGAAAAGTCAAAAACCGGACTTTCTACCCAATAATAATCCCATTTGCCATTGTAGTATCTTTTAACTTCCGAAAACCAAGAGTTTCCTTGTCCGTCCGGACCGTTTAAGTATGGTAAATTACCCCACGAAAATTGTCGTCCGTTGTGAGTTGGAATTGCATTATTAGGTTGAGTAGGATTATCGCCGTATTCAAACCAGCCATCACGTGAAGAATTAAAGTTGGCAAGATAAGGGTAAGTTTGAACATATTGTCTTCGTCCAACTTTAAAATTGTTGTTTGCCATGTATCCGTCGCCGGCAAGAGTTGCGGTAATATCAAAATGATAAATATCATCAGCCGACATATCAAGATTTGCAACAAATACATCAACAAAGCCATCAGCAGGAATGTTGATTCCCGAACCGCTCCAAGAACCTGTTTGTCCGCCGGAAACATTTACTGTCCAACTAACATTTGTAACATCTTCGTTACTGTAATTAAAAAGCCTAATTGTAACATTTTCTGCATTAGAATAGGTTTGTCCGCAATTTAAATAAGCCGGACTAACAAGTTTAGGAACACCTACATCGTTTCCACTATAAACAACAATATCGTCAATGTACCAATATTTTCCAACAGCACCGCTTTCATAGTATCTAAATCTAATCTTAACATCAGTTTGATTTGCAGCTATTGCCGAAATATCAACAATAGTTTTATTAGGAGTAGTTAGGCTTCCTACTGTAGTACCACTGTTATCTAAAAAAATTGTCCATGTAGTTCCGCCGTTTGTAGATACTTCAAAATATCCGTGTGTATTTTCAACAGCGTGCCAAAATTCGTAAAAACTAACTTTCACAGAAGTCATTCCAGAACAATCAAAAGAATTTGTTTGAATATAGGCTTCGTTAGGAGTAGTTCCGGCACCAAGGCTTTCGTCGTCAAAAACGGCATAAAACCCTCCGCTTGGGCTCGAAAATCCGGGATTATCTTTTATAACCCAGTTATATGAGCCTTGAAATTTGTTTATTGTCCAACCCGTAGGAGTGGTACTTGAACTAAAAGTTTCTTTAAGAACAATATCTGCATTTGAAATGGATATATTGAAAACTAAAAAATAAAAAAGGATAATTTTTTTCATGACTCATATTTTGTTCTACAAATATAAGTTAAATGAAGGCATGTAATAAGACTAATATGTCTTGATTTGTAAATTTGGACTAAAAAATGTGGTTATCTAAAGGATTCCATTTCTTTTTTGAAAAAAGCAGGAGTTACTCCGGTGTTTTTTTTGAATACGGAGTAGAAAGATGATCTGCTTTTAAATCCAACTAAGTCGGCAATAGCGTCTAGGGTTAAGTTTTTGTGTTTTGGAGAAATGAGCAGTTTTTGAGCTTCGTCAATTCTAAAGTCGTTAATGTATGTATTGAAATTTTTATTGTATTCGTAATTTATAAATTTGGACAAATAAAGTTTGTTTGTATTAAGTATTTTGCTCATTTTATCTAAAGTAATGTCCGGGTCTAAAAATATTTTTTCTTGAATAAGTTTTTCAACGCCTGTTTTTAAAATTTCAAGTTGTTCCGGTTTTAGCCCAATATCTTCTGCTTGTTTTTCGTAATTTTTATCAATAATTTCTTTTTTAATTTCAAATTCTTCTTTTATATCATTTTTGTGTTTTTTTTCCACGATTTGAATGTTTTTTTCCACAAGCATTTTGTACGATTTATTTAATTTGCGATAAAAAACTGCTGCAATTGTTACAAGTAAAACAAACACAGAAAAAGCTATTTCAAAAAACAGCAGTAATTTTTTTTGGCGTTGAATTTCGAGTTGGTTTAGTTGGAGTTTTTTGTCTTTTTTTTCAGTTTCATAATTCAGTTTTAACTGATTTATTTTAAGACTATTTTCGATATTGTACAGGCTGTCTTTTAAACTTGTATATTTTATATGAAAAGAATATGCTTTATTGTAATCTTTTTCAGCAAAAAATAAATCGGAAAGTGCTAAATAGTTTTCTTTTTCTAATTCTTTATACCCGGTTTTTTTAGCAAATTCTATGCTTTTATAAAAACTATCTTTAGCTTTTGTAATATCTTTAATACTAATGTATAACTTACCGAAAAGATGGTATGTTGCTGATAAATAAGTTATTAGTTGATATTGTTCAAATATTTCTTTTGCTTGATTTAATAAATCGGAAGCTTCTATGAGGTTGTTTTGTTTTATAAAAATTTCGGCAATATTTGTTTGGGCTACAGCATACATAATTTCATCATTTAAATCATATGATAATTTTGAGGATTTTTTAAAATAATACAGAGCTGAGTCTAAATTTTCTAAGTTTGTATAGATGTTACCAATATTGTTATAAACTGTAGCTAATCCTTTATGATTATTTAAATTTTGATATATTTTTCTTGCTTGATTGTAATATAAAAGTGAGTTGTAAAAGTCTCCGTCTGTTGCATACGTCATTGCAATGTTATTTTTTGAAGATGCTTGAGCTTCGGCGTAATTCATGCTTTCTGCTAATTTAAGTTCAATTAAAAAATAATCAATAGCTTTTGCATAATTGGATTTCATGTAGTAGGTCATACCTAATCGTTCATAAGATCCAATTATTGATACTGTGTCGTCTAATTTTATATAAATATTCAATGCTTTATTGAATAAACTCTCGGCAAGTTCGTAGTTTTCAGTAAAATAATGAAGCCTTCCTTTCATAAAACAAATTCTTCCTTCTATTTTTGGAGAATTTGTTTTTCTTATTTCATAGTATGCCGAATCTAAATATAGAAGAGCTGTATCAATTTTATTTTCTGTTTCAAATGTTGATGAAATTATGATGTAAAAACTACTTGATTTTTCGCTAATGTTGTTTTTTTTTGATAACTTTAATCCTTTATTTGCGTAAGTTCTTGCAAGTTTAAGGTTTTTTTCAGAGTAATAATTAGATATTTTTGCGTAAAGTTCTATTTTTTCAGGAGTATCTGCGATATTTAACAAATTTATTAAGCTGTCAACGTTTTCACTAAATGATAATTTTGAAAATCCAATGATTATTAATAAAATTATAAAAAATTTATATTTTAAAAAAGATATGTTTTTTGAAATATTTATCATAAAGTAATAGTGGATTAGGCTGTTTTCTGTGGCTAAGTTTGCTCTTTTTTATTTAACAAAAATAAAAAAAAAGGCATCAATAAAATAAAAAAAAGAATTTTTGTTAAATTTGTTTTTTAATCGAGTATAATGCTTTTTGCAAATTTAGACAAATATGTTGAAATATATCATTTTAATTTTTATAGTATTTTCTGCTTTTTTAGCTGAATCTCAGACTGATACAATATCATATATTAAAACAATTAATGGTTATCAATTTGTGTATCAAGATCAAGAGTTGTCCCTTTTTAAGTTGAGTAAAATTGTTAAAACTTGCCAAGACGCAAAAAAAGAGATGAATAAAGCCGAATTTATTTGGCTTAGTTCATATCTTTTTAGTTACACGGGGGGGTACATTGTTGGTTATATTTTAGGCGGAGCTTTATTTGGTGCTGACATCAATTATGAGCTTTTGGCAATTGGAGGAGGGCTTGTACTTGTTTCAATTCCTTTAAATTTGGCAATTTCAAAGCATACCTTACTTGCAGTGCAAATTTTTAATAAAAATTCTAATTACACCCATTTTTATGATTAATTTATAATTTAAAGTATGAAATATTTTATTGTTTTGATTTTTTCTTTTTTATTAGCTTGTCAAAAAGACACCTGCAACGAAAGTTTAGGTTCCACTTTTATGAATGTTCAGCTGGATAGTTTAAAAATTGATATAAATAATGATGTAGATATCAAGCTTAAATTAAGCACTTTAGATGCTTTACCTTTAAATTATTTTACCGATTTTAATTTAATTTTATCTGATAATAATCCGCAGGGCTACTGGTGGCATAATGCTGCTCCTGCTATTGATACGATTTTTGTGAATAATGAAAAAATTCAATTCACAATATTAAATGATTCTTTACCGATAATTGGAACATCATTAAAATATGATTTTCATTTAGTATTTCCTGATCGAAGAAATTATATTTCGTGCGAACATTTAGGTTCTTCAGATTGTTATTATTTGGATTTTAGCTTTGTTTTAAAAAAAGTTGACACCTTAAATTATCAAATATCCGACTTTTATTGGGACGAAACACTTAATAAAGGTGGTTTTTGATTTTATATTAGTCTTTTTTAGTGTTAGTGTTTTTTTCAATTTTTTGCAAATAGTTGTAAACAGCAATTTGAGCTCTAATTTTTTCTTTTCCTTGAGTATTATTTTTATTTGAAAGATTGTTGTCTAAAATTCTGGCAGCAACATTGTCTTTTTTATGAATATCAAATATATCTAAGATGATTTTTTGAATATTAGGATCAAAAATTGGGAATGTAGCTTCAACTCTGCGGTCAATATTTCTAACCATAAGGTCTGCTGAACTTAGAAAAATTTTTGGTTTTTGGGCGTTTCCAAAAATAAGCATTCTTGTGTGTTCTAAAAAACGATCAATTATTCCGTAAGCTTCAATTTTATCTGTTTTATCTTTAATGCCGGTAATTAACGAAAACATTCCTCGTATTAATAAAATTACTTCTACGCCATTTTGAGATGCTTCGCTCAACAAATCGATTATTTCGCGGTCGTCAAAATTATTAATTTTAATATGAATATATGCTTTTTCTCCGGCTTTTGCATTTTCAATTTCTTGTTTGATAAGTTTTTTAATTTGTGTTCTAAAATTAAATGGTGATACTAAAAGATGATTAAACACAAAATGTTTATAATTATTTTTTATAAATTCAAACATTTTTTGCACATCAAGAATTATTTTAGGATTGGCTGTTAAGATTGTAATATCTGTGTAAAGTTTTGCTGTTGTTTCGTTGTAGTTTCCGGTTCCAACTGCGGCAAAGCGTTCGTAATTGTCTCCAATTTTTTTGGTGATTAAAGTTAGTTTTGAGTGAACTTTTAAACCAGGTACTCCATGTATTACTTTAACTCCTCCTTCAGTTAATTTTTTGCTCCACGAAATATTTTCTTTTTCGTCAAATCTGGCTTGTAATTCGATAACAGCTGTAACATATTTTCCGTTTTGAACGGCACTAAGCAGAGCCGAAATAATATCTGAATTTTTGCTCAATCTGTACAATGTAATTTTAATTGAAACAACGTCTTTATCAATCGCTGCTTCTTTAATAAAATTAACAAAATAATTAAAAGAATGATACGGGTAATGTAAAAATATATCTTGTTTTTTTACAACATCAAAGTAGCTTATTCTTTTTTCAAGTGCTTTAATTTTTATAGGCTCTATTTTTTTATATATTGCTTCTTCTCCTAAAACGTTCGGAAATTTAAGGAAATCTTTGGTGTTATGGTATCTTGTTCCGGAAATTAGGGTATCCATATTGCCTATTTTGAACATTTTTACTAAATAATCTAATATGTCTTGTTCAATGTTTCTATCATAAACTAATCTTACAGGTAGTCCTTTTTTTCTGCGTTTAAGGCTTTTATCTAATAATTCTAAATACGACGATGAAATATCGTCTTTTATGTCAAGTTCTGCGTCTTTAGTTAATTTGAACGCATAGGCTTTTATTTTTTCAACATCTAAAAAATAAAATAATTCTTTTAGTCCTAATCTAACAATATCATCTAAATACATTATTCTTGTAACTTTTTCGTCTTTATGAAGAATAATAAATCTGTCAAATTTATTTGTTGGTAATTGCATTAGTGCAAAAATCGGTTTTTCTTCATTGTTGATAATCAATTTGAGGGCAAAATAAATATTGTCGTCAACTAAATCGGGGCTGCGTTTTTTCCCTCTCAAAATTATTGGGAGTAGTGATCCTTTTAATGATTCGCAAAAAAATGTTTTTGCATATTTATAATCTCTATCTGATAGTTCATTTTCGTCAACTATCTCAATATTATTCTTTTTAAGTTCTTGTTTTATTAGTTGATGTGCTTCTTCGTAGGATTTATTTTGTTCTCTTACAATTCTGTTTATTTCCTTTAAAGTTTCTACGGGGCTATGTCCTACAATTTTTTTTGCTTTGCTTTTAAGTTTGGTTAATCGTTTTAATGTGGCTACTCTAACTCTGTAAAATTCGTCCATATTATTTGAATAAATTCCTAAAAATTTTACGCGTTCGTGTAAGGGAACTTCTTCATTTAAAGCTTGTTGTAAAACTCTTTCGCTAAATGAGAGCCAGCTAATTTCTTTAGGGCGGTAAATTGTTGCCATTTTTTAGTGTTTTTTCAAAATTATAAAAAAAATATGAAAAATTAAAATGTATTTTTTTGTTTTAAACTTAAATGTTATTGTTGCAAAATTTTAGATACCGCATCTACCCATTTGTCATTATCATTTAAACTTTTTACCATCACAAATTTTTTGCCACCATTTTTTATAAAAATTTCTTTGTATTCTAAATTAAGTTCTATGTTTGTTTCTAAACAATCTGCAACAAATGATGGTGCAATAATCAAAATTTTTTTAATATTGTTCTGTGCATAGTTTTTTATTACTTCATCGGTAAACGGACTCAGCCAACCTTCTGATAATCTTGATTGAAAAGTTGTTATTGTTTTTGAGGGTGTTATTCCTGTTTTTTGTAATAGTAATCGTGTTGTTTGATAACAAGTTGCTTTATAACAATGAGTTCCATGTTCAGGCATTTTTGTTTCGCAAGTACAAGATTGATAATTTATATCTGCATGTGTTTTATTGATTTGACGTATTGGTAAACCATGATACGAAAAAATAATCTTGTCAAAATCTTCTGGTTTATATTTTTTTATTTGATCAGAAAACGAATCTATAAAAGCTTCGTGTGAATAATATTGATTGATAAAACGAATTGAAGGAATTATTTCCCATGTTTTAGTTTGTTTCATTACAAGATCAAAAATTGAACCTGTTGTTGATGATGCATATTGAGGGAAAAGTGGAAAAATTATTAATTCCTCAAAATTTTGCTGTTTTATTTTAGATAATATTGTTTTAAGTTCAGGTTTTCCGTATCTCATAGCACCAAAAACAACATATTCTGGTTCTAATTTTTTTTGAAGTTTTTCTGCTAAATTGTTCAGATAAATTAGTAATGGAGAACCTTCGGGTGTCCAAAGTTTTTTGTATATTTTTGTAGATTTGGGTGTTCTAAAAGGTACAATAATTAAATTTACAAGTAATTTTCTTGCAATCCAGGGTAAGTCTATTACTCGTTTGTCGTTTAAAAAATTAAACAAATATTTTCTAACATGCTTTTTTGTAGCACTTTCAGGGGTTCCCAGATTTACAACTAATAATATCTTTTTAATATGTTTGTTGCTTGTATCAATCATTTATTTGGAGTATTTTTATTATACTTATGCAATAAAAATTATCAATGTGGGTTTTATTAAATTATTGAGTTTGCGATGTCAACAGCTTGTTTTACTCGGTCTGCCATACCAATACCATTTCTGATATTTCCGGCAAGTAGTAATCCTTCGTGTTGTTTTTCCAACTGGCTTATTAGTTCAAATCTTTTTTTTGATTTTTCATCGTATTGGGGTATAGCATGTTGATATTTATAAATATTTATAAAATCCGGCTGAATATTATCTAAATTTAAAGTTGAATTTATCTCTTCAATTGCAATTTGTTTTATCTCATTATCTGATTTTTCAAATAAATCGGGTCTTTTTATTCCTCCCATAAATACCGATAATATTACTCCTTTTTCGGGGGTTCTATTTTTAAAAATTGATGAAGGAAATAGTATTCCCAGTACATTTCTTTTTTCGACTGTAGGAACTAAACCTCCAAAAGCAGGTAATCCAATTCCTTTCCAGTTTTTATAACCTGCAACGGTTAAAATAACTTTTGCATATTCTAAATTTGTAATTGGTTCAAGAGTTTTTTTGTCGATAAATGATAGAATTTCCGGCAGTGCATAAGCTCCAACTGTTGTAATAATTTTTTTTGATATTATGTTAATATTGTGGTCTTTATGTTCAAATATTGTGTTAAATGAATTGTTTGATTTTTCTATTGTAACATTATTACAATTTTTATAGATGTTTTTTTGTTCGATGTTTTTTTCGAGAGCCGAAATTAAATTTTTAAGTCCTCCTTTTGTCGAAAAAACTTCTTTTGTTGCACGTTTTTCGAGTTGGGTTTTTGGTAGTTTTGCTTTTTTTATCGAACCTTTAATAAAACTCCCGTAATTTTGTTCAAGATTGTACAATTTTGGCAAAGCAAATTTTGTAACAAGTTTATTTGGATCACCTGCATAAATGCCCGAAATAAAAGGGTCAACTGCGTAATCAAGAAAACTTTTTCCCATTCTTCTTTTCACAAGTTCAGCAACAGTTTCATTCGGATTTGTGCCTTTTTTTCTGAAAGGTTCGCCTAAAATTTTAAGTTTATCTTTAAAAGAAAAAAGTGGAGTTTTAATTGCCGAAAAAGCACCTGATGGAAGAGCATTCCATTTTCCTTTTTTTAAAATCCAACGTTGTTTTGAGGCTTTATTGGCTGTTTCAAGTTCGCAATCGTTTTTTAAATCGTCAAAAAGTTGAACTAATTCAGGGTTTGATAATACCCCTGTATTCGGACCTGTTTCGTAAATAAATCCGTCATGCTCGTGGGTTTGTATAACGCCGCCAACTATGTCATTTTTTTCAATAATTAAAACATTTTTTCCTGCTTTTTTTAAATAAAAGGCTAATGTTAAGCCTGTTAGTCCGGCTCCAATTATTATTATATCTGTTTTTATTGTCATTTTTTTATACTGATTTTGAATATTTGTTGTTTTCAAAAGAATAATTAGGGTCAAGCGAAGCAGCAATATTGCGAATAAAAAAAGCTCCTTTTTCTGTGATTTCTATTTTTTCTTGGCTAAAAGTCAATAGTTCATCATTTTTAAATTCGTTCAACTCTTTAATATTCAGGCTTATATTTTGTTTTATTTCGTCAACGCTTATGTTTATTTTATTAGATAATAGATTAAAATCTAATTTTAAATTGCACATAAGTTCGGTAATTGCTTCGCCTGTAATTCTCTGATTTTTAGATAAAAGCATTCCTTTTTCTATTGGTAAAATATCATTGTTTATTTTTTGTATATAATCGTTTGTTTCTTTTGTGTTTTGAAAATATCCACCCGAAATTTGGCTGATTGCCGAAACTCCAAAAGCATAAACCTGTCCGGTTGTTTGACGGGAACAATATCCCTGGAAGTTTCTATGTAACATATTGTTTTTCAGTGCAGTATATAGTTCGTCGTTTTCTAAAACGTAATGATCAAAACCAATAGGCTTGTAACCTTCTTTTTTTAATATTTTGTTTGCGGCAAAAAACATTTCTGTTTTTTCGTCAGCATTTGGCATGCCTAATTTTTCAAGAATTTGCTGATGTTTTTTTATCCACGGAACGTGAGCATAGGAAAAAGTAACCAATCTGTCGGGTCTTATTTTTGCTGCTTTTTCTATTGTTTCGCTAAAATTTTCAACATTTTGACCGGGCAAACCGTAAATAAAATCTAAATTTACCGAAATATTATCTTTTCGTATAAAATCAACAATTTCGTGTACAGGAATTATAGATGGTTTTCTGTTTACTTTTTTCAAAACTTCGGTGTTAAAATCCTGAATACCAACACTAAATCTGTTAAATCCTGCTTTTTTTAGTTTGTCAATATATTTAAAATCTAAATACCCCGGGTGTACTTCAATTGCAATTTCCGGTTTATCAATGAACTGAAATTCGTCAAAAAAAAGTTGATTTATTTCGGCTAAAATTTCGGCATCAATAGCATTTGGTGTTCCGCCTCCGTAGTGAATTTGCGATACTAATCTTTTTTTGTCAATGTGCTTAATTACACTTTTAATTTCTTTTTTTAAAGCGTCAATATATGGCTTAACTTTTAAACCTTTTCCTATATTACATGCATTGCAGCCGCAGTAGAAGCATATTTTATGACAAAAAGGAATATGCACATAAAATGCAATTAATTTTGGATTTTTATAGTTAGAGTTTTGTATGTTCTCAAGGTATTCTTTTTTAGTTATATCATCTGAAAAATGATTTGCCGGCGGATAACTTGTATATCGTGGTACCGGTTTATTGTATTTTTTAATTATTTTTTTATCTATTTCCATTTCTAATTTTTTTATTTAAATAAATTGAAAAAATTACTATTACTAAGGTTATTACAACAAGAATAGCCTCGTATTTAAATAGTCCATTATAGCCAATTTTATCTCCAATTTTTCCGCTAAAAATTGCAATAATCATACTACTTAAGTGAGTAATAACAATTTGAAGTGTAAAATCGGTTCCTTCTCGGTTATTTCTTACAATTTCCATTGATTTTGTGTAAATTGCTACTGTTGCAAAACCGTAACTACCCCATAATAAGCCAATTCCAATATAAATTTGAGCTAATGTTGGCGTAGAATTTGTAATATATACAAAATACAAAACAGCAGCCAAGCTAATAAACAAAAAGCTTATAAGAGCTTTATTTACTGATATTTTTTTTACGACATAACCTGCTAATAATGAGGAAATTACGGCTATCGCCGTCCCTACAATACCCGACATAAATCCAATTTGTTTTACATCATAGCCAAGATCAACAAGATAGGGCTTTAACATAGCTAAAACGCCTATTATTCCGGAATAGTAGAAGATTAAAACCGGAAGGTGTAATATGGTTTTTTTGTTTGTGAAAAATGTAAAGATGTCGGTAAATTTAACCGATTTAGTGTTGTTTTTTTCTAATTTTTTTTCATCTTTATACAAAAAAAGCGGAATAATTGCAATTAAAACAAATGCAGCTAACAAAAACAGTAATACCGACCATCCAAAATAAAAATAAGCAATTAATAAAACCCCTGTTCCAAGCAATGAACCAACAAAACTTCCGGCACTTTGCATGCTGTTTCCATAAGCTCGTTCGCTTTTTTTAAGATTTAATATTGCAAAGGCATCGGTGGCAATATCCTGAGTAGCAGATGCGATAAACGCAACAACCATTAAAATAACAATTAATTTAAAATCGGTTTTTAAACTAAATAATCCGATGCTAATTATTACAAAAGCATAAAATAATTCAGATAATATTATCCAACGTTTTAAATCTTTATTGTTTTGTGAGGTTTTATCAACCATTGGTGCCCATAAAAATTTTAGTATCCACGGAAGTTTTACTAATTGAAGCATTCCAATTGCTTCAAGTGAATATTTTTCCTGACGCATAATTACAGGCACTACCGTTGAAAAAAAACTCATTGGTACTGATTGTGCAATGTATAAGCTAAAAAGAACAGGATATTTTTGCCATAAATTATTTTTCACATCTTAAAATTTTACGGATAAACTTGCTCCAAATTGTAGCGGTTTTCCTATTTGCACATATTTATTTCCGAGTGCTTCAAAATAAAATGAATTATATGTTTGATTTAAAAGATTTTTACCCCACAAATCAAATTGAAAAATATTTTTTATAAAAGATATTTTTGCATCAACAAGATTATAATATTTTTGATAGCTTGTATTTTCTTCGTTCCAATACAAGTCTCCAATTCCTTTATAAACCAAACTAAAATTTATTTTATTGATAAATAAATTATTTAACACAATAGTTTTATTTAATTGTATCGAAACTGTATTTTGGGGAACGTAAGGAATAAAATTACCATTGTAATTAGTTAAACTATCAACAACGTTAGAAATAAATGTTGCATGTGTATATCCATAATTAACAGCAACTTGCAAGTTTCTTTTGGGTATAAATTGAATCGAAAATTCGCTTCCTTTGCTAACCGAATGGCCGGCATTTTTGAGCATTGAGCCTTGTCCGCTTGGAACAGTTTGGTAAATTTGCTGATTTCTCCAATCAATGTAAAACAGAGCAATATCAACATAAAGTTTTTGGTTTATCAACGACGATTTTACACCTGCTTCATAGTTCCAACTGTATTCCGGGTCAAAAGTTAAATCTTCGGGGCGTTCAAATGTAGAGTTAAAACCACCTGTTTTGTATCCTTTTGCAATAGTTGCATAAACAGAAGTATTTGTAAATGAATAGCTTATTGAAAATTTTGGCAAAACTTGCAAATAGTCTAAAGCAGGGTAAAGTGTATCAGCTTTGTTTATAATGTTACCAGCGGCCATTTCAATATCATACTCGTAGTCTAATAAATTTTGTTCATAATCAAATCTAATACCGGCAGTTAAAACAATATTTCCAATTTTAAAAGTTGATTGATGAAAAGCCGCAACACCATAAATAGATGATAGATAATTTTTATATAGAGTCATATTAGAAGGGAAAACAGTAACATCAACTGATTTGTCAAACATCTGTGCAAAGCTATAAGCTCCTAATATCCAATTATATGCTTTTTTGCTTTTTGATCGAGTAATAATTTCCTGCGAAATCATGTTCTGTTTTTGAGTTTGTTTAACTAAATATAATGAAGCATCTGTAAAATCTTGGTCAATATTTTGTTCGTCGCCTATAAATTGATAAGACGAAGTAGAAACAATTTCAAAATTATTTGAAGAATATTTTAAAATAAAAGCATCAGAAAATAAATTACGATTGTATCCGCTATACTCATTATAGCTAATATCGTTTGCTGTTTGAGTAGAGTCATTAAAAACTGCGTATGGATACCCTCCTTGATCACTTTTTTCAAAACTTGCAATGTTTTCAACCGAAAATTTGTCGGATATTTTCCAAATAAGTCTGTTTCGAACCCCAAATGAAGATAAAACATCAATTTTTGTGTTGTTAAAATTATTTGTAAAAAAACCGTCGTTATGTTTGTAGTTTAGGGCTAAAGAATACCCAATTTTATTGGAAATAAGTCCGTAATTAGCAATATTTGCATTATAGCTTCCATAACTGCCGGCAGATAAATTTATATTAGTTCCTTGAAAATATAAAGGCGAAATAGTAACAATGTTTATTATACCACCCATAGTGTTTCGTCCGAATAAAGTTCCTTGAGGACCTCTAAGTACTTCTATTTGTTTTATTTCGAAAAAATCGAAAGCAAATGCAGCTTTTTCAAAGTAGGGAACATTGTCAACATACAAGCCAACAGAGGGGGAATTAATACGCGAGCCTATACCTCGGATATATACCGGAGAAGTAAGCTTAGAGCCATAATCCGGCATAAAAAAATTTGGTGCAGTTGAAGAAATATCACTTAAAGTTGTAATTTGATTTTGCTGAATATTTTTAGTTGTAAGTATAGAAACCGAAGCCGGTAATTCCTTGTATTTTAATTGATTTTTTGAAGACTGAATAACAATTTCATCAAATTTAATTTCAGAAATTGTATCTTGTTTTTGAGCAATCAAATTTGAAAAAAGCACAAAAACAAAAAATAAAGCGATTATTATTTTTTTATAATACATTAGTTTTTTTTTAGAAGTTTGAAAAAAATAATTGTTCAAAATTTCTATCGGTAAAATTGAACTTTGAAA
>JAFGXO010000071.1 GCA_016936595.1 Bacteroidales bacterium
AAAAAAATTACAACTACAATTTGTTAACTCTTATTCAAAACACCTTTGCTAAATAACCGGCAGAGATGTTTTTAAATTTGATTTATTAATTAATTTCAATAATTTACACCTAACACCTTTCCTTTACAATTGTTGCTTGAAATAGTCAAATACTTCGATGTTTTAGTTTTAATTCTTATTTTTTTTAAATTCTCTCAATAATCAAAATAGCAGCAATTCCCATAGCCATTCCGGAAATTACTAAATTCCATTCACGTTGCTTGGTTTTTAAAAATTTAACCATTACAAAATTCAACAGCAAAACAGAAAGGATAATAAAAATTTGTCCAAGTTCAAGTCCAACATTAAACGCAAACAAAGGTTTTACAATGTTCATTTCTTCTCCAAGCAAATATCTAAGGTAATTTGAAAAGCCTAATCCGTGAATTAAGCCAAAAAACAAAGCTGTTATATATTTGTAAATCTGCAACTTGAACGAATAGTCAGATGATTTTTTAAATAAATTTCCAACTCCGGTTAAAAAAATTGTAGTAGCAATAAGTAATTCAATTAGTTCAGCTTTAAAAGCTATCAAATTTAAGGTAGATAAGGCTAAAGTTACCGTATGCCCTATAGTAAAAGCTGTAGCAAGAATAATAACATGTTTCCATTCTTTTAATGAGTAAACTGCAGTCATTGCTGCAATAAATAAAATATGATCATATCCCTGAATATCAATAATATGCTGAAGACCTAGTTTAAAATAAAATTCAAAAATATTCATCTTTTTTTTAAACAAAATTAGATATAGATTTGTCTCATCAAAAATATTTTTAATCTTTTGACATTTTTTAATACTTTTGAAAATTATGAAACTACTACTATTTATAATGACCTTTTCTACAGTTTGTTCTGCTCACCCTATACATTTGAGTGTTACAAATTTAGAATACATTGAAACAGGTAAATATTTCCAATTATCTATTAGATTATTTGTTGATGATTTTGAAACAATTTTAAACTATAAAAACAACATAGAAATAAATTTAGGTAAACAAAACGAACTTAAAGATGCAAAATTTTACATTAATCAATACATTACTCATAATTTTTTCATAGAAATAAATGATAAAAATATTCCTTTAAACAGCTTTATTTTAACAGATTATGAAATAAAAGATATAACGATTTGGATTACTTACAAAGTAAAATATCGGCCAAAATTTAACAGCATTAATATAACCAATATTCTTATGTTTGATTTATTTTCAGATCAAAAAAACATGTTAATTTACACGCAAAACAACAATCAATTTGCAATTGATTTTAATAACAATAAACCTGAACATGAAATAAACTTATAACAATCATGAAAAAGATATATTTTTTAATAATCATACAGCTTTTAGTGATAAAAATATCTGCTCAAACAGATTTACCAAGCACTCAACTTATTTTTGCAGGTTTTGAAGATGAAGAATTTATTACTGCTCCATCGGTTAGTTTTGACGGAAATTATTTAATTTTTGTAGTTATTAAAGATGAAAGATATAAATTTTACGAAGCTCAATTAATTAACAACCAATGGATTACACCAATAGAACTAACAGACTTCAATATATATCTTGGCGAAAAAACTTATAAAAATTCACCTGTTTACAACTACAACGCTTCTAAAATTTATTTTGAAGCCGATACAACGGGAAATAAAGATATTTTTGTTTCTGAAAGAACAATAGATGGGTGGACAAAACCGGTAGCACTTCCCTACCCCATTAACACAAACATTAACGAAGCTGAACCCTCAATTTCTGCCGACGATAATACCATTTTTTTTGTTAGATTTGAAAACACAAAAGCCCCAGACTGCGGCACAATTTACTTTTCCAAAAAAAACATTAAACATCAATGGGACACGGTTAAAGCTCTTATAAATCCTATAAATTTATCATCTGAACGTTCGCCAAGGATATTATCTGACAATAAAACTCTAATTTTTGCTTCAAAAAGAGATAAAAACAAGGATTTTAAATTATATTACGCCAAAAATTTAGATGCTGATGTTTGGTTATTGCCTAAGCCAATTAGAATTTTTTCAAAACAAGATGAATTATTTCCGAGCACAGATTATCTCGGCAAAACTATTTACTTTGCTTCAGCTAATAAAGACAAAAAATCGCAGATATTTTCAGCCGATTTGCCAAAAACTTTTGCACCCGATTCCATGAAAATATTAACCGGAGCTTTGTTAGATTCAAATAATAATCCCGTAAAAGGATCAATAGATTTGCTCAATTCCTATTCGATGCAGTCTGTTGCAAAATTCGACAACAATGTAAACGGGTTTTATACAATTTTTATGCCTCCAAACTCCGATTTTTTAATAGATTACTCCGGAATAAATATGTCGCATAAATTCATAAATTACAATAACAGTAACTTAACAAATACTATTGACACATTAAATGCTGTTTTATTTGACTCGGTTAACTTGTTGCTAAAAGTTTACGACAAAGATATTTACGAACCAATAAACGTTGACATTAAAGTAACTAACAAAAACACAAGTCAGGAAATATTTATCAAAAAAAATAAAATTTCCGATGGCAGATTCCTGTTAACAATACCTATAGGCAAAAAATACACAGTTACACTCACCAATCCGTATATTCAACCATATTTAATTGATTTCGATTTATCGGGTTTTGTTTTTTATAATGAATTTGAAAAAAATATTGAGATTGAAAGCCAAAAAATTGCTTATACATTTAAAATACTTGATAATGAGAACAATGCAGCTGTTCCTTGCGATATTATTTTAACTAATTTAAGCACAAACCAAAAAATCACAAGCACAGCAACTACCGATAATAACGGTAACGCTACTATTTTTGTACGAAAAGGTGATTACTATGATGTTACAATAAACCCACAGGGCTACGCTTTTTACAACACTCAAATAAGTATAAACGACAATACATCAAAGATTATTGATGTGAAATTACAACCTTTGAGACAAGATGTTATGATAAAATTAAACAACATTACTTTTGAAACAAATTCAGCCGACTTAAACGTTGAATCATATCAAGAATTAGACAAAGTAGTTGATTTACTAAACAATAACCCAGAAATTAAAGTTGAAATTTCTGCACATACCGACGACATAGGCTCTTCGGATTATAATTTACTGCTCTCCGAAAAAAGAGCCAAATCGGTGGTTGATTATCTAATTAGTCACGAAATTTCTGTTAATAGGCTTATTTTTAAAGGGTATGGAGAAACAAAACCTCTTGCTGCTAATAACTCTGATGATAACAGAGCACTAAACAGACGAGTTGAACTAAAAATAATTGAAGTTGATTAAATTTACAATAAATTTAATATCAATAAAATATCTATTTACAAAAACTTATTTTATTAAAAAGAATATAAAATGAAAAAGTATATATTAACGTTATCTTTTATGCTTTTAAGCTGGATAAGTTTTGGTCAAAATATTAAATACGATGATATTATTGAACTCGTTATTCAAAAAGAAAATCAAAAAGCATACAGTTTATTATTTGATTATCAACAAGCAAACCCTGATTTTGCAAACACTTACTTTCAACTTGCCAATATTTCATATTATTGGGCAATAAACTCCGATCCTTTTACAAACTTACTACAAACAGAATATTACATCAGAAACACCAAACTTTTTTATGGCTTAGCAAAAAGCAAACTTAATGCTCAGGACAATGACGCACGAAAAAACGATAATTTTTACAAAACTGTTCCCGAACTTGCTTCATTTAATAAAATTGATAATCAGATAGTTATAAACTATATTGATAAAAAAATTGAAAAAATTACAGAATTTGATATTAAAGTACATCAAACTATTAACTATTTTCAAGCATTAATTAAATCGTATAATATAACTAAAAATTTATTCAATCAAATAATTTCTGAAAACAATAATTTATCAGACATTTTTATTCAGCCCAAAGCATCAACTATAACAAAAACAAACCAAATTATTCTTCAATACGATTCTTCACTATATTTTTTTCAATTATACAAAAATTCAATTTCAAACTACCCTATAAAAAACTATAACCAAACTTTAATTGAAAAAGATATAAACACATACAGATTACAAGGTTTAACAAACACAAATTTTTTATTCGACACTATTTATATATGGAATTACAAACAATGGGCTAAAACTGTTCAAAGTAAATTATATTCAGATATAAATCATTTTAGAGAAACTATCATAAAAACAAACAAAGAAATTTCGGACAAACAAGCAGAATTGCAAAAAAACTCAAACTACTCAAACTCTAACGAAACATACTTTTTATATCAAAAGATAATATTTGAAATAGAAAAATACGATTACAACTCAATTATAACTTCTTTATTCAAATACCGCACATCTAAAATTGATTTTTTAGTACAAAACAAAAAACTGCAAAACGATACTTCTAATTACACATATTCACCTATTAGCAGAGCCATTGAATATTACACACTTAGCTTATTAAAACAAAAAACAGACTCTCTACTAATTGAATTACAAAATAAAATCAGCAACGAAAATTACTTAAAACACAAAGATTTTTTTGACTTCAACTACAATGGCTTTAATGGAATAAAAGATTTTGTTTCATCTGAAAAAATAAACAACCAAACTATTTTCACAAACTCACTAAACAACTTTAAGTTCTTTATTTTCAGAGATATATATTTTCAAACAAATAAAAATTTAACTACCGAATACAGAACAAAAAAAATAAACCTTTTTATAGATAACACAAATCCTTCAGATGCTATAGCAGATAATTATTACACTCTTTCAATTGCAAATTATTCAAACGAAAAATATATAACAGGTTATTATAAAACAAATTCCGGCACAAATCCATTTGTTGCAAAAATAGTTAACGGACAGGTTGAATGGCTTAAAAACATATCCTCCGGTACAAGATATTCAGATTTTGGAACAAATATTACAGCCAACAATACAGCTTGTTTTGTTATAATCCACTCAATTCATAATGGCTTACATGATAATATCTTAATAAAATTATCATCAGATGGGCAACAAGAATTTAAAATGCAAATCAACAACACTTCAATGCCTCGTTTTTTAAACTTTGACGAAATAAACTCAGAAGTATTACTTGCATTTCATGGTTATGAATTTAATTACTACAACGAAACATCCGACACTCTTAAAATAAAACGAATAAACACAATTAACAAAGATATAAATTTAGACCAAGAAATAATTTTGCAAGGAAATTTAACCAATATTTTCAAAATAGATTCAATATACCATATTTTTGCAAATTATACAAAAATATCAATCGGACAACAAAACCTTTTTAATAAAAAGGGTAATTCAGCACATATAAAATTTTATACAAACGGAGATTTTATTAATGCCACCGAACTAAAAACTAAGCATAATTTTTGGGCAATTCAAGCATTTAAAATCAACAACAAAACAATTAACGTAATTGGTTTTACTGAAAAAGCTGATATTAAAAATAATTCATTTATTGACTTACCTGCATTATACTATTTAATTATAAAAACAAATAGTAATATCACGTTTCAAAATTTTAATTAAGTAAAAAACAATTAACTACGTGTAAACACAACTTTAAATACTATTTTAAAACAATTCAAAAAAATCAATTTTAAAAAAAAAATTCTTCATTTAAAATATAATTAGTACTTTTAGCAAATTAAAAATTCAATAAAATAATTTTAGAGTAGATTTTTTTATGAAAAAAAGACTAATAATATTATTTTTATTACTTATTTCTATCACAACAAGTGTGTTCTCTCAGATAAAAAACTTAGGAACAACACCTCTAATAAACTATTATTCACCCGACCAATACAACGCTGCACGCCAAAATTGGGCAGTAGTACAAGACAAAAGAGGCATAATGTACTTTGGAAACAATGATGGTTCGGTTCTTGAATTTGACGGAAACAACTGGAACAGATTAGAAATAAGCGAATTAGGAATTAGAAGTTTATGCGTTGATAACAACAACTTAATTTTTGTTGGTGGAAACAATCTCTTCGGTTATTTCTCTCCTGATGAACGTGGAAATTTAAAATTTAATTCTCTAAACCATTTATTCCCAAAAGGTTACGAAAATTTCAGAGAAGTTTGGGATATATTTTTAACAAAAGATTCTACGATATTTTTTCATACTTTTGACGAAATCTTTATTTATGATTACGATACAATAAAGGTTTACCCTATAGAGGATTATTATGCCGATGGTCTTTTTAATATTTCCTTCAAATTAAACGAAGAAATTTACATCTTCACAAAATGGAAAGGTTTATACAGATTAACTAATAACGATTTAAAATTTATTCCCGAATCTGAAGCAGTTGACAGCTCTATGGTGCGAGCCGTATTGCCTTATAAATCAAACAAAAAAATAATTTTTACTTGGTTTGATGGTGCCTTTGAATTTAATGAAGACGACAAAATAACACACATTGTTACACCTATCGACACTATTATTAAAAATAACTCATACAGAGTATTTGATATAAAAAATAAATACTTTGGCTTTTTACTCTACTCAGGAGGATTGTTAATCACAGATAAAGATTTTAACATTATCCAATTTTTAAAATCACCCAATGATCTAAAAAACGACATCTTTTACAAATCATTTATCGACAACCAAGATAATTTATGGTTATGCTCAAATAACGGAATAAATTCTATTTATCTGTTTTCTCCTTTTTCTAAATATGATAAAAATTACGGTTTTGATAACGAATCAACCTGTTTAACACCATTACTTTATAACGAAAATTTATTAATCGGAACAAATTCAGGAATTTACACAAAACCAATTAAAACATTTGAAAATAAGATAAATATAACTCAGTTTAACATAATTGAAGATGCAGGCTTTTACAAAACTCAGCAAATTAGCAATATTCAGGGCGATATTTTAGTTGCTACCGAAGGTGGCTTATTTAAACTTATTGATCAAAAAATTGAACAAATTTTAAAAAGCAGAACTGTTAGAGTTTTTGAAGTTGCCAACGATGACCCAAATACAATAATTGGTATCTCAGCTGCTATTTTTATTTTTAAAAAGCAAGAAATATTAAACCCTACAACCAACACCAAAGAATATAAATGGGTGTTTTTCAAAGATATACAAGGTTTTGAGGGCTCATTTATGAAACAAGATAAAGACGGTTTTTTTTGGATTTCGGACCTTGTTAACGGCGTTGTAAAGATTGAATTTAATGACGATTATTCAGACATTAAACAGTCAACTAAATTTTTCGCCTCAGACAGCTCACTTAACGGACTACCGAGAGGTAAAGACATAAAATTATTTAAAGTTTTTGATGATGTAGTATTTGCAACTACCGATGGATTATATTCTTACAATAAATTAAACAATAATTTTGAACCATACAATAAAATAAATCAGTACTTAGGAAACCATAAAAGTATCAGTCTTATATACGAAGACAACAAACATAATATCTGGCTAAAAAAAGAAATTGCAACAAATGATAAATCAAATTGGGAATTAACACTTTTAAAAAATACCGACACAGGATATGTTGTAATAGAAAAACCATTTCTGTATTTACGTAACAAAATTTTCTCTTTCTATCAAATATCTGATAATGAATATATTATAGGTAATTCAACCGGATTTACTCACTACGATGCAAACATGGAATTTGACACCGAAACTAACTTCCCTGTTTTTATTAGATCTGTTAAAATTAACACTATTGATTCGTTGATATTTGGAGGCAGCTTTTTAACAAGCGATTCGCTTATTGGAACAGTACAACTTCAACAAAATATTCCAATTATTCCCCACAAATACGGCAACTTACGTTTCACTTTTGCCGGGGCATATTTTCAAATAACCGATAAAATGGAATATATGTATTTCCTCGAAGGAAACGACGAAAAATGGTCAGATTGGACGCAAGAAAACTACAAAGACTTTTCAAACCTTAAACCCGGAGAATACACTTTCTATGTGAAAGCTAAAAATTTTTACGGCACCGAAAGCTCAACTGCAAGTTATAAATTTGTAATTAAACCACCAATATATCAAACTCTTTTAGCATACATTATCTATCTTATAGTTGCAGCTTTTTTAGTTTGGCTAATTGTTTATTGGTACACACGCAGATTAAGAAAACAAAAAGAATATTTGGAATTTCAAGTTCAGCAAAGAACAAAAGAAATAGCACAACAAAACATTGAAATTCAGGCACAAAGAGACGAACTTGAAAACAAAAATGAAAAAATCCAAAAAATTAACAAAGATTTAACCGACAGCATAGAATACGCTAAACGCATACAAACAGCAATGTTGCCTCTTGCTCAAAATATTAACCTACATTTACCCGAAAACTTTATACTTTTTAAACCTCGTGATATTGTAAGCGGCGATTTTTACTGGTTTACTCAAAAAAACGACAAAATTTTTATTGCCGCCGTTGACTGCACTGGTCATGGAGTACCAGGGGCTTTTATGAGCATGATTGGTGCCGAAATTTTAACAACTATTGTTAACAACAAAGAAGTTGTTGATGCCGCAAATATACTTGAACTTTTAAATGAATATGTTAGAACAGCTCTAAAACAAGACACCACCGAAAATCAAGACGGTATGGATATGGCATTATGTGTTATCGACAAACAAAACAAAACTTTAGAATTTTCGGGAGCAAAAAACCCCCTATTCCATTTATATAACAACGAATTATTTAAAATCAGAGGAAATAAACAATCAATTGGAGGCTACCAATTCGACACCTTTAAAAAACATGTTATTAAATACGAATCACCTTCATGGTTTTATATCTTTTCTGATGGTTATGCCGACCAATTTGGCGGACCCGAAAACACTAAATTTATGATTAAACAATTCAGAGAAATTTTATTAGAAAACTTTGAAAAACCACTAAACCAACAAAAAGAAATTTTGGACAAAAGAGTAACAGATTGGATGGAAGGAACAAGACAAACTGATGATATTTTGGTAATTGGATTTAAACTTTAAACAGCTGAGAATGCACAAAAAAGAAAAAATAATAATAATTTCTGCACCCTCAGGATCCGGAAAAACAACAATTGTTAAAGAGGTAATGAAAGACACGAACTTAAACTTAATGTTTTCTGTATCAGCAACAAGCAGAGCTCCACGAAAAAATGAACAAAACGGAAAAGATTACTTTTTTTTATCTGTAGATGAATTTAATGAAAAAATTAAAAACAATAAGTTTGCAGAATGGGAAGAAGTTTACACAAACCAATTCTACGGAACTCTGAAAGAAGAAATTAGTAGAATTTGGGACCTAAATAAAAATATTATTTTTGATGTTGACGTTAAGGGCGGAATTAATTTGAAAAAAAAATTCCCCGAAAAATCATTATCTATTTTCATAAAACCTCCATCGATTAATGAACTTAAAAACAGACTAATAAATAGAGGAACCGAAACAGAAACTTCATTAAATAACAGAATTGAAAAAGCCAAATTCGAACTTTCTTTTGAAAACGAATTTGACCAAATTGTTGTCAACGACAACTTAGAAACAGCAATAAAACAAACTATAAATTTTATTTATAATTTTATAAAATGATACCTGAAATTGAACACCCTATTTGGGAAAAAATTATCACTGGCGAGATTAAACACGATTTTTCAAACTATGTACTTCAGCTACAAGTTTATAAAACTCAAGATGACTTTAAAATTAATAAAATTTCTTTAAATCAAGCTATTGTTAATATTCATGAAGTTTGCACAAAATACTCTCGTGCTGTACAAAAAGATATTGATAAAATGTTAAATTACAAGTAAAATGGAAAGAAAACTATACAAAATAGACAAAATAAAAGAAGCGATACAAAATGGCAAAAAACTAATTTTATCAGCAGATAAAAACACTTTAGAAAATCTGCCCAAAGGAAACTGGATAGCAGGAACAATCCCATATTTTATGGACAAAAATGGTGGAGTAAAAAACACACAACAAATATTTGTTGACGACTTTACAAACAGCACTAAAGATTTTAACATAAAAACCTATGATATTAACACCATCAAAAATATAATATCAGACAGTTACGAAAACGGTTTCACTATTTTAATTATTCCGGCTGCCTCAGAGATACTAAAATCATTTGCCTTAAACTCTTTTGACTACGAAAACATATTTAAAAACCCAATTGTAGGTTACGTTGCGGGTTTCGACTTAGAAAGTGGCCAAACAACAGCATACACTTTTAACGGTAAAACAAAAGAACAAAACAACAAAAAAGCCGTAGCTTTACACTTTGAATTACCCGAAACCAAAATTGCACAAGTAGAAATTATTAATATTTTTTCGCCTGACCACAGCAAACCCAAAATTCAATTCTTTGAAAATAGTTTTGTCCAAAAATATTGTTTAGTAAACGGCAAAAAAGAAGTTTTTGCAGACTACATTAAACAAAATAATATCAACATAAAACTTCCTCTAATACAGATACAAAACGGAGCAATTATAAACAAAAGTATAATGCAAATAAATTCCGATAACGAAACAGAATTTTATGCCCCGCTTTTTAAAGGAATTGATTACTTTTTTGCTGAAAAAATTGAAGATTACGAAAATAAATTAAAAATAGAAACGCTAAAAACAGAAAACTCAAATATCCATTACTCCTGCAATTGCATTCTAAACTATTTATACGGAAATTTAGAAGGCAAAAAACTAAATATAACAGGAGCAACAACATTTGGTGAAATTGCGTATCAACTTTTAAATCAAACTCAAATATATCTGAACATTAAAGACATTTAAAAAACGCAAATACAAATATAAAATTAATTTTACAGCACAAATAGATGCGTAAATTTATATTTTACTAAAAAAAATAAGTAGGTCAGCTAAATTAGCAGACCTACTTTTGTTTGAACATAAAAATAACTATAAAAAACAACACGACATATATTTCAATATATAAAATAAAAAAAATAAACACAAAAACAATTGGCTATAAAATATAATTTAACTAT
>JAFGXO010000072.1 GCA_016936595.1 Bacteroidales bacterium
AAATTTAGTGATGCTTTGTCAACTTGTATTAAAGTAGCATTTGCTTCTGCTTTGTAAAAAAAATCAAGAAAAAAAAATTATTCTTGAAGTTTTATTATCTGATTAAGAGTTTCTTTTATAAATTTCATTTTACTAAAATAAATTTTTGTAAAAGTCTAAATTTCTTACAATCCAATATATTATTATTACAAAAAAAACAGTCCATATTGCCGGTAATCCAAACAATTTTTTTTGAATTTTAAAAGATTTTTCGGTTTTAGGATTAAAAATATCAAAATATGCACCAATAAGCAAATATGGAATAGATAATATTAATAGCATGTTTTCTTTTATCGACTGATATATTTTTAAATGAAGCAGGTTATGTATCGCTCTTTGAGAACCACAACCCGGACACTGATAACCTGTTAGGGTGTGAAAAGCACATTTAGGTAAAAAATCATCTTTATAAGGGTTAAAAATTGAATAAAAAATACTTAATCCTATTACAATAGATAAAATAATTATCCATTTATATTTTTCAATAAGAATTAAAATTTTATTCACAATCTATGCATTTGTGAGCATAACGATAAGTAAAAATATAATACCTGAAACAAGAGCAATTATTCCAAATGTAAGTGCACTTTTTGAAGCAGCTTCGGCTCCCTTAATATCTCCGGCACGAAATTTAGTTTCAACTTGCGACGCAAAAACAATACTTACTATTCCAAGAGGTAAACAACACATCAAAGTTGTTATAATTGCCAAAGCTAAGTATGTTTTGGGTTTATTAAACGAGCTTAAATTTGTTGCTGCATTTATGTTTTTTGAGCTGTATTCAGTATGATGATATTTGTCTTGGCTTTCCAAATCAACCAAATTAGCTATTTCTGAAGGTTCGATGTTGTTATCATTTGTTGGAACTTGTTCATTTTCAGGAATAAAAGTTGCAACTTTTGGCGGTTCATCAACAGGGATAAATCCACTATCTTTATTCGTATCTTCATCTAATTGATTATCAAATTCTTCTGCTTTTTTTTGTTCTTCTTGTTGTTTTAGTTTTTGTTCTTCTTCGTATTTTTTTTTCTGTTCTTCTACAATTTTCAGATACTCTTCTTGTTTATCTTTTAATTGTTCTGTTTGTTCTTCTTTTTTTTGGTTTTGAATTAAGTTTGGATTTATTGCAGATACATTATTGTAATCAATTTGATCTGTAATATCGGTAGATGAAAAAAAATATTGTAGTTCTGTTATTTCTGATGCCGGTTTTTCGGTAGCGTTTTCAAAAGTCCAAATTTTTGTGTCGGCAGTGATATTAAATTTTTTCAGTTCTTCGGGGGTGTATGGTCCCTTGCGTTGATACCCTTCAACTATAAAATATTTTCTCATCTTAATTTGTTTAAAATTATGTTAACAAAGGTAAATATTATTATCCTGAAAAGATAATTTATTTAAAATATTTTTGTTATTTATATTACCGATTTGGGAATTGTGATTTTTTTAAACAATTTGATTGCATAATCGTCAGTCATTCCGGCGATGTAATCGCCTAAAATTCTTTTTGTTTCGGTATTTGGGTTATAAAAGTGTCGCATAGTATGTAAATATTCGCCAAAATGTTTTATAACAGAAAGTTCGGCTTTTCTGTATTTTTTTAAGTCAAATTTGTTTTGTTCAAAAATATTTCCTAAAAAATTATAAATTTCTGTCAACATTCTTTCGGCATACGGAAAAATTCGTTCTTTATCGTTCAGATATATGTTTTTGTAATTAAAATTTCTAATTTCAATTAATAATTCAAACATATTATCCGAGAGACCAATAAATTCTTCGTTTTTAGAGGTTTCTATAATGTTGTTTACATATTTATCAATAATTTGACTATTTGTAGTACCAATAGCATTTCTGAAATTTTCGGGTATGTGTTTTGGTTTAATTAATCCGGCTAAAATTCCGTCTTCAATATCTCTGCCAAGGTATGCAATTTTATCCGAAAATCTAACGATACATGCTTCATAAGAGCTTGGAGTTACTCGTCGGCTATTAATTTTGTCTAAATCGTTGGCAAAGTTTTGAGGTTTTAAACGTTGTTCGTATTTTTCGCCGTTATGGGTTATAATTCCGTCTTTAACTCCGTAAGTTAGGTTAAGCCCTTCGCCGTGTCGGGCAAGATATTCAACAACTCTGTAACTGTGAATTTCGTGAATAAATGCTAAATTTCCTCCTAAAAGTTTGTTTAAAATACTTTCGCCGTCGTGTCCAAAAGGGGCGTGTCCTAAATCGTGTCCTAAACCTATAGCAAATGCCATTTCAACGTCTAAGTTCCAGCCAAAATGATTTAATCCTTTGCATATTGATTTTGCAATTGTGGCTACGTGCATAACGTGTTCTATTCGGGTGCATATATGATCATTTTTTGGAGCGTAAAAAACTTGTGTTTTATGTTTCATTCGCCTAAATGCTGTTGAATGAATTATTGCTGTTTGATCTCTAAAAAATGCCCCTCTTACGTCTTCTTCTAATGGTTTGCTGCGTTCTTTATATTTATTTATTGGTAATGGATTTTTCATGTTTTAATATTTTTGTTATTTTCTTTTAAATAAGATAATTAAATCTGTTTTTTAAGTAACGTACTTAATCTGTAAAAAGTTTGTTAAAAAAAATAAATGTGTTTGATGTTGGGCTGAAAACATAAAAACTCAGAGATAGTATTAAAAATAAAAAAAGGAGCGGATATAAGCCGAGTTCTGTGTCTGCAAGCAGACTTCTATCATTTATCTATTCGACCTACCCTCCAACATCGAGCGAGCAACTCTTATTTTGCATAAAGTACAAAAACGTTGGTTTACATGGTCTTTCAACACGCAAGATGCACGGCTAAATATGTTGCCACATTTACCGGTGAGCTCTTACCTCACCTTTTCACCCTTATTCCGACAAGCAGAACGGTTATTTTCTGTTGCATTGCTCAAATCTCTCAACCTGCTTACTTTCGTAAGTGCATTGCTCTGTGCAGCCCGGACTTTCCTCTGAATTTTCATTCAGCGATAGAACTCCACTCCTTTAGCCGACAAAAATACAAAAAAATCTTCGTTTTTTTTGTGCCAATAACTTTTTTATGATTATTTTGCTTCTTAAATTTTTTCTATCAATTTTTAAAACTTTAATAAAATGAACAAAAAATTATTTTTATCTATCTTTTTATTTGTTTTAGCTTCTTCTGTTTTTGCTCAAAATAAGCAACTTACAATTGAAGATGCTATATGGAATGTTTGGTTTGATTTAGCTCCCGAAGATTTAGACCAAGTACAGTGGAGGGGAAATTCTAACGATTATTACGTTTTTATTGAGGATTGGGCTGTTATTAAACAGGGTAATATTAAAAATGAAGATATTATTACTTTGTGTTCTCTTGATGATGTGAACGAAACTTTTCAAACTGCTAATTATATCAGGTATTTTTATGATATCCATTGGTTAAATAATGATGCGTTTTATCAAATTTTTGGTAATCATGTTTATGTATATGATGTAAATCAAAAAAAAATATTAGAAAATTATATTCTTCCTTCTGATGCCGAAAATATTTTCTATAATGCTGATAATAAGTTTGTTGTATATACTATTGCAAACAATATTGAGCTGATAAAAAATGATGGAACTGTGGTTAAAGTTACTGATGAAACTGATCCAGGTGTAGTATGCGGTAGCGATTACACTCATCGTCAGGAATTTGGAATTGACAAAGGTATTTTTTTGTCGCCTAATGGAAATTATTTTGCTTTTTATAGAAAAGATCAAACTATGGTTGCCGATTATCCTTTGATTGATTATACCACTTTCCCTGCTACTTTAATTAATATTAAATACCCTATGGCCGGTCAAACAAGCGAAGAGGTTACTCTTGGTGTTTATAATATTGCCGATAATTCAACTACTTTTTTAAAAACAGGTTTACCTAAGGATCAATATTTAACTGCTATTACTTGGGGTTCTTCTGAAAAATATATTTATGTTGGTGTTTTAAATAGAGATCAAAATCATTTAAAATTTAATAAATATGATGCTAAAACCGGTGATTTTGTGAAAACTTTATTTGAGGAAACCGATGATAAATATGTTGAACCGGAACATCCTGCTATTTTCTTGCCAAAAACTCAAAATCAATTTTTATGGTACAGTGAGCGTGATGGTTATAATCAATTTTATTTGTATGATACTGATGGTAATTTAATTAAACAAATTACCAAAGGTGCTTGGGTTATTACGGATTTTTACGGTTTTTCTGACGATGAAAAATTTATTTATATTCAATCTACTGCCGAATGTGCTATTCAACGTCATATTTATAAGATTAATATGGCAAACGGTAAAATGGATATGTTAACTCAAGTTCATGGTACTCATGTTGCTGATTTTACTGCCGATAAAAAATATTTTATCAATAAATTTTCAAATACTGAAACTCCAAATGTTATTGATATTATTGACAATAAAGGTAAAGTTGTAAAAGAACTTATTAGTGCTGTTAATCCGCTTGCTGATTATAAATTGGCAAACATGAAAATAGGTATTATGAAATCTGCCGACGGTGTAACTGATTTGTATTATCAAATGGTAACTCCCCCCGATTTTGATTCTACTATAAAATATCCGGTTGTTGTTTATGTTTATGGTGGTCCTCATGCTCAGCTTGTTACTGATGAATGGTTGTCGGGTGGTTTGTGGAATTATTATATGGCTCAAAAAGGATATATCATGTTTACGGTAGATAATAGAGGGTCGGCTGATAGGGGACGCGATTTTGAAAATGTAATTCATCGTCAAGTTGGTGTTGCTGAAATGGCCGACCAAATGGAAGGTATTAAGTTTTTAAAATCAAAATCTTATGTTGATGCTGATAGGATTGGAGTTCATGGTTGGAGTTATGGTGGTTTTATGACAACATCGCTTATTTGTGATAATCCCGATGTTTTTAAAGTTGCTGTTGCCGGTGGTCCGGTTATCGATTGGAAATACTACGAAGTAATGTACGGCGAAAGATATATGGATACTCCTCAGGATAACCCTGATGGATATGCTAACGCTTCATTATTAACTAAAATTGTTAATTTAAAAGGAAAACTTTTAATTATTCACGGTGGAATTGATCCAACTGTTGTGCCTCAAAACTCACATGATTTATTGTTAAAATCGCAAGCTGCCGGTGTACAAGTTGATTTTTACGAATATCCTAATTCTGAACATAATGTTAGAGGTCAACAACGCATTCATTTAATGCAAAAAGTTACTCAATATTTTGACGATTATTTGTAAATTTTTATTTCAAATGATGAGCTTGTTTTTAAATAATAAGCTTATCATTTTATGAAAATAGTATATTTGTCGATTATTTTTTCTTGTTTTGTGAAAAATACACCTAATTTTAAGCTAATTATTATGAAAATACTAAAATATTTTTTGTTTTTTGTTGGAACTTTAATTGTTCTTTTTTTAATTTTTCTTGCATACGCTGTCTTAGACGATTATAAACCCGATGAAACTGTTGTTTTACTCGAAGATCAAGACGCCGGAGTTTTTAATCAACAAACATTTTCGATTATTAGCTGGAATATTGGCTACTGTGGAATGGACGAAACTATCGATTTTTTTTACGATGGCGGAACTCAAGCACGGGTGTCTAAACAAAGAACTCTAACTAATATTTCTGATATAAAAAATTTTATTGTTGGGCAAGCTTCAAGCACCGATTTTTTTCTGCTGCAAGAAGTTGATGTTAAGGCTAAAAGAAGTTATAAAACTAATCAACTTGATACTTTAAGTAAAAATTTAACAGGTTTTAATGCGTTTTATGGTAAAAATTATGATGTGTTTTTTATTCCGGTGCCAATTTCAAAACCTTATGGTAAAGTTGATGCCGGTATTGCTAATTTTTCAAAATATCAACCTTCTAAAGTAACTCGTTTTCAGTATCCGGGTAATTATTCGTTTCCGGTAAATTTATTTATGCTTGATAGATGTTTTTTAGAAAACAGATATAAATTAGCTAATGGTAAAGAGTTACTAATCATAAATTTACATAACTCTGCTTTTGATGACGGTTCGCTACGTGCTAAGCAATTAGAGTATCTGAAAACATATATCGACAACCAATACCAAAATGGAAATTATTTAATTATTGGAGGCGATTGGAATCAAAGTCCTCCTGATTTTAAACCCGCATATAAAAATTATGTTGATGATACTGTTACAAACTCATTTATACCAAAAAACTTTTTTAATAATGATTGGAAGTTTGTGTATGCGAACACCGGACCTACAAACCGACGCTCAAATATAGTGTACGACAAACCAACAACCCCAACAACTATCATCGATTTCTTTTTAATTTCACCCAATGTTCAAGTAGATACCATTGAACTTATTAATTTAGACTTTAAAAATTCTGATCATAACCCTGTTAAAGCAACTTTTAGCTTTAAAAAGTAGCGTTAATTAGTTCGTTTATTCTACTTTTTGTGAGCAATTCGTTAAATTAAAACTATAAAGCGTTTAATTTTCTTGTTTTTTAAAATTATTTTTATCTTTATAAAAAAAATTTACAGAAAAAATAAAATTGTAATAAATTGAAAATGAACAAAATCTAAAAACATGGATTTATCGATAAAATATTTAGGATATACATTAAAAAACCCTGTAATTGTTGGTAGTTCAGGGCTAACCAACTCAGTAGATAAAATTTTTAAGCTCGAAAAAAATAATGCAGCTGCAGTAGTTCTAAAATCTCTTTTTGAAGAGCAAATTTTGCAAAAATCAGTTAATGAAGCTGATAACTATATGTATCCTGAAGCCTATGACTATATCAAGCAATATTCAAAATCTAATAGTATAGATAATTATTTAAACTTAATTGAAAAAGCCAGAAAAGCAGTTCAAATTCCAATTATTGCAAGTTTAAATGCTCGAACTGATGGCGATTGGGTTGAATTTGCTAAAAAAATCGAATCTGCCGGTGCTCATGCTATTGAACTAAATATCAGTATTTTACCATTCAATCCGAATATAGATTGTAAAACTATTGAAAAATTACATCTAACAATTCTGGAAAACGTAAAAAAACAAATATCTATACCTCTTTCTGTAAAAATTAGCAGTTTTTCAAGTGGCTTGTCAAATTTAATTCAACAAATTTCATGGTCAAAAACTGCCCAAAGCATTGTTATGTTTAACAGATTTTATAATCCTGATATTGATATTAATAAAATGGAATTATCTGTTTCAAATGTTTTTAGTAATGCTGAGGATTTAATGCCTTCTTTGCGTTGGATTGCAATGCTCTCTGAAAAATTTGACACTCAATTTGTTGCTTCTACCGGAGTATATACCGGCGAAGATGTAATAAAACAATTATTAGTTGGAGCTGATGCTGTTCAAATTGTTTCAGCAATTTATAAACACGGCGAAACGTATATTAATACTGTTGTAAATCAGCTTAAAGAGTGGATGCAAGAGAAAAAATATTTTTCAATTTCTGATTTTAAAGGAAAACTTAGTACTTCAAAAATACAAAATGCCAATGTATTTGAAAGAGTTCAATTTATGAAATATTATGGTTCTTTGGATTAGTCTTGTAAATTTATTACATTTAAATAATTTTAAACCCCTAAAATTTTAATTTATGAAAAAATATGTATGTACAGTTTGCGGGTATATTTACGACCCGGCTGAAGGCGATCCTGATAGTGGAATAGAAGCCGGTACTTCTTTTGAAGATATACCTGATGACTGGGTTTGTCCGGTTTGTGGTGTTAGTAAAGACGACTTTGAGCTTGTTGAAGATTAGTTTGAAGTTTTTATTCATGATAAAATCTCAGTCAGAAATGACTGGGATTTTATTTTTTTTAGTATTTTTGCATTTAATTGTTATTTTTGATAATTAAATAAAATTTTGCAGTTTATTATTTCTTTTAAGCAAAATTTAACTAATTATTTGAAAGTCATCTAACTTGTTAACTTTTTAAAATATATATAATTATGAAAAAATATTTATGCGTTGTTTGCGGATATATATACGATCCGGCTGTTGGTGATATTGACAGTGGAATTAAGCCCGGAACTGCTTTTGAAGAAATACCCGAAGATTGGGAATGCCCCGTGTGCGGTGTTGGTAAAGATGATTTTGTTGTTTACGAAGAAGAAGTTTCTTTAAAAGATACTCTTAAAAAACATTCTAATTCTGATGATAATGAAGCTCACGATGAATTAGCTTATAATGAAATTGTTAAAGATGTATTTGCTGTTGGTTCTCAACATTGGGACAGACAACTGTTTGACGAACTTATCCCTTTACCCGACGGCACAAGTTATAACGCCTATCTAGTTCAAACCGATGGCATAAATATTCTTATCGATTCTGTTGAGCCCGAAAAGGCTGATGATTTACTCGATCATCTTTTAGACTTAGATATTGAAAAAATCGACTATATTATTTCTAATCATGCCGAACAAGATCATTCCGGAGCAATTCCAATGGTTTTAGATCTTTATCCCGAAGCTAAAATTATTACAAATCCTAAATGTAAAACTTTTTTACAAGACCTTTTAGAAATTGACGAAAACGTTTTTATTACCGTTAATGATGGCGAAACTTTTAAAGTTGGAGACAAAACTTTTGAATTTATTTACACTCCTTGGGTGCATTGGCCCGAAACAATGAGTACTTATCTTGTTGAAGATAAAATATTGTTCTCTTGCGATTTCTTTGGCTCGCACAGGGCAACAAGCAAACTTTTTGTGTACGACGAATATAAAGTTCTTGAAGATGCAAAAAGATATTATGCCGAAATTATGATGCCTTTTCGTTCGCATATTAAACGAAATATAGAAAAAGTTGAGAAAAAAAATATTAAGTTTATTGCTCCAAGCCATGGACCGGTTTATGATAAACCAAGCTTAATTATTGATGCTTATAAAGATTGGATTTCGCCAAACGTAAGTAACAAAATTGTTATTCCTTACGTTTCAATGCACGAAAGTACAGCTTTACTTGTTGATTATTTAGTAAAAAGTTTTACTGCATACGGTTTGCACGTTATTCCTTTTAATTTGCCAAAAACAGATGTAGGTGAATTGTCGATGGAATTAGTTGATGCTGCAACAATTATTTTTGGTTCTTCAATGGTATTAGGTGGTGCTCACCCACAGGCTGTTTATGCTGCATATTTAACAAATGCTCTAAGACCTAAAGCCAAATACATTAGCGTTGTTGGTTCTTACGGTTGGGGTGGCAAAATGGTTGATCAACTTAAAGGTTTAATGGTTAACGTTAAAGCAGAATTTTTAGATCCTGTTTTGGTAAAAGGTGTACCTAAAGACTCTGATTTAGAAACTATAGATAATTTTGTGGAGAAAATTGTAGAGCTTCATCGTAATTTATAACTTATTTAAACTTTAAATATTATAATTTTAAATTATAAATTGATGTTAAACACTCATAGATTTTTCCTATGAGTGTTATTTTTGAAATAGTGTTTTAATTTTGAAAATGTTTTGTTTATCTTTGCTAAAAAGCATTGAGATGAATAAAATTTTAAATTTACTTATTGTGCTGATTTTTAGTACTATAAATTTATTTTCACAAAAATACCCAATAATAACTAATCCCAATAGTGTAGGTGTAGCTCCTATTTCTCAATTAAATTCACAAATGCGAGAAACAAATATTTCTATTACTCCCGATGGAAGATATATGTACTTTATGAGCGATAGAGGAGGCCAAGCATGGTCATCATATAGTGGAACATTTAGAGGCAAACTTAGATATGATGGTGATATATGGTTTTCGGAATATAAAAATGGGCGTTGGGGAAA
>JAFGXO010000073.1 GCA_016936595.1 Bacteroidales bacterium
ATTTATGAATTTTATAACAAAAAACAAAAATGATGAAAAATGTAATTTTTTATGCGATTTTAATTTTTTTAGGCATTGGCTGTGCAACAAATGATTTAACAATACAAGTAACAGAGCCGGCTCCAATTGATTTGCCCGGAACTGTTAAAAATATTGCTATAATAAATAGAACCAACACTATATCTGCTAATCAGGCAGTTAAAGATATTGATGAAATACTTACTTTGGAAATGTTAACTGTTGATTCAACTGCCGCTCTTAAAGCGATTGAGGGTTTAAATACTGAGCTTAATCTTAATCCGCGTTTTGATGCAATAGTTAATCTTTCTCCCCAAATATTCGACAACAACAATGTAGATAGATTTTCTCAACCTCTTTCGCAATCTCAAGTAACTATTTTGTGTACCGATAATAATGTTGATGCACTTTTTGTTTTAGAGTTTTTTGATACAAATACTAAAGTTGATTATTCTGTTGTTCCTGTTCAAACAAATGTGCTTGGAGTTAACATAAATGCAGTTGAAACTCAAGCAACAGCAACAACAAACATTATGCTTGGTTGGCGTATTTATGATGCTTCGGGAGGTGTATTGTTCGACGAGTTTCCTACTTCCGGTGTGGCTATTTCATCGGGGAGAGGTATAAACCCCTTGAAAGCTATTAATGCAGTAATTGGTCAAAAAAACTTAGTTGAACAGGTGAGTTTTCAGCAAGGACTAAATTATGGTCAGGATTTATTGCCTTTTTCTCACAGAGTTGGCCGAATTTATTACGTAAAGGGCACCGATAATTTTAAAATAGGTAAACGACTTGCAAGAGCCGGAAAATGGGACGATGCTGCAAGTTACTGGCAAAAAGAAGTTAGCAATTCTAAAGCAAAAATTGCCGGAAGAGCTTATTATAACATGGCAATTATAAGTGAAATAAATGGAGATTTAGATGCTGCAATTAACTGGGCTGAACAATCATACACTCTTTTTAATAATAAAAAAGCTTTAAGATATTTGAATGTTTTAAGGGATAGAAAACTTAGAAATAATCAATTATTGCGACAACAATCTAATTATTGATTTCTAAGTTTTCTAAATTGTGAAAATTGTTTTCAAGAAATTAATTATTGATTTTAAATAAAAAAAACATATACAATGAGCAGAACTGTATTTAAAAATTTTCAAGATTTTGAAAATTATGTTGGAAAAGAGATAGGAGTAAGTACTTATTTGCAAATAACACAAGAGCAAATAAACAAATTTGCAGATGCAACATTAGATCATCAGTGGATACATACAGAGCCCGAACGAGCAAAAAAAGAGTCGCCTTTTGGAACTACAATTGCTCATGGATATTTAACAATTTCTCTTTTAAAATATTTTTGGGACGATTTAGTTGAAGTGCAAAACGTTAAAGCAATGATTAATTACGGTATCGAGAAGTTTAAATTTGGAGAGCCTGTTTTAGTTCAAAGCAAAGTTAGAGTTAGACTATTTATTCACTCAGCAACAAATTTAAGAGGAATATGCAAAGTTCAAACAAAAGTTAAAATGGAAATTGAGGGCAAACAAAAACCTGCTTTTGAAGGAATAGTTACTTTTCTGTTTACTTTTGAAAAATAATAAAATATAAAGAGCTGTACAAAAAAAAAGTTAATTTTTATTAGTTTTAATTATTTGTACAGTTGTTTTTTATGTGTTTTTATCTAATAACCATTTAATAGCTCTATCATAATTGTCGAATATTTCAAATTCAGTCATTCCTGCCTTTTGAGATTTTTCTTTTAGTTTTCCGAGATAATATTTTTTAAACACATCTTCAGAAATAACTGTTGCAGTGTATTTAAGTCCTGCTTCTATAGCTATCGGGATTATTTCAGTTTCTAACCATTTTCTGTCTGAGGGTGAAATTGCTCCTTGTAAACGGGTATCCGACAATAATAAATGGAAATTGTGTTCTGTAAAGGTTTTTAAAACTTTTAAAAAAGCCGTTCTGTATTCTTCTGAATTTACAGGTCTTTTCCACGATAGCAACACCATTTTGTTATCGTTATTATAAAAAATTTCGGCAAAATCAGAGTCAAATATTTTGTTATTCATGATTGTTTTTTTAATAAAAAAAAGTTTAATCAAAGTTATTGAATGTTTACTATTGCATTTCTAACTTCTTCAGTAACTTTAATGATTTCTTCAATTGTTCCATCAGGCATTTCAATAACAGTTTCTTCAGAAGGGTAAATAACATATCCACCATCAACAAATTCAACTTTACCTTGAGTTTCAATAACCGAAATTTCTATAGGTTCAAACGCTCTTTGAAGTTTTGATAAATGTTCAATAATGTAATCAAATTGAGGGTGTCCTTCGTAAACTTTTACAATTTCAATAAGTTTAGTTAATAAATCTTTTTGGCTTCCAATTTTATCTGTAAAATCTTTAGTAGGGTTATCTTTAGCAACTTGTGTTAGCAAATATAATCCTTCAGTCCAAACTCCGGTAACACTAAGCACAGTTAAATAACTTCTGTTAGATTGAGTAAAATAAGCATCTATTTGATGAAAACTGCTTACAGTCATAAATAATAAAGAGTCCATATTATCGCTCTGGGTTACTAATGTTTTAAGTGTTTGAAAATCAAAAAATTGAGCAACCTGTAAATCTCCGGCAATGTCGTTAATTGCAACAAGATAATCAACCATTTGACCGGTTTTACTGTAAATATTAAGGTAACCTAAATCGGCACTTAAAAGTCCTAAACCTAAGGCTTTTTTAATGTTTGTAACGTAGTTGTCGGTTACGCTTGTTGAAATAAGGTAATTTTTTGAAAAATCTATATGATTTCCTTTTATCATAGCGGCCATTTCAACAGGTGAAGCAAAACCTTCCACAATTGAATTTATCTGAACAACTTTGGATTGGTCAATACGAGCAAAAAAATCTTCTTCATTAAATACATCTACGTTCGAGCTGTCAATCGTTTTTCCATCACCATTTTCGTTGCATGAACTATACACTCCAATAAACAGAATTGATGAAATAATAAAAAAAGTTACAAATATTTTTTTCATATTATAAGTTTTATGTTTTTCAAGATAATTATCTTCTTTAAAAATGAATTATTTTATTTCAATACAAGATTTGTGCAAAAATAAAAAAAATAACAAATAAAATTTGGTTTTTTTTATCTATCTATTTTTCTATTTTTGAAAATATTTTAAAAATAATAAAATGGAGCTTAATAAAAAAAAATACAGAGAATATTTAGTTAATGTTTTAAATTTTGTGTTCGACACCAACTCATTTACTGTAAATTCGGATAAAGATACTCAAAAATTGTATCAAGTGGTTTCAGATGAGTTAAAAACTGTTGTAAATATTAATTTTGAAATTGATAAATATGATGTTATTGAATTGATTGATAATATGTTTGATGTAATAAAAGGAATTGAGAAAGATACGAATATTGAATCTTTAATTTTTGTTTCTTACACTTTTTTTGATGATGCTTTAGATCATTTTTATGAAATTGTTGATGATAATTCTCGTTTAGAAATTGATGTTTGGGATATGGATATCTTGAATAATTATTTTGAGGCTTTTCATAATCAACTTGATATTGATAGTTTTGATATAGAAGCTTTTGATTTTAGATTAAACAATTTCCCTGAAATACATACGCATAATAATAACCTATTTGAAAAAACTTTTAAGAATTTAGATCAAGAATTTTTTAAAAACAAAAATCAAATTTGTGTATTATTTAACAACATGATTGCCTCAGGAAAAACCTCTGCTGCAATTGATTATGCTAATTCTCGTTCCGATAAATTTCAACATATTGCATTTATTCACTTACATGGAGATATTAGAATTGATTTTGTTAATGCTTTTGCAAATTCTAATTTAGGGTTTAAATACGATAATAAAGTTAATCTATTCCAGAATTATTATGAACTTCTTTCAACTTTAAATCTTTTTTCCGACCAACAAGATTCAAAAGTTCAAAATTTGCTGATTTTTGACCAAATAACTAATATTAAGGAAATTGCAATTATTTCTGAAATTGCTAAAACAACAGGTTTTAAAATTTTATTAACTTCACTTTCTAAAAGTGTTGATTTTGCAAACGTTGAATTAGCTATTCCTAATGATGACAAAATATTTGAAATTATTAGTTCTTATGTGCCCGAAGCTAATATAGAAGACGTGTTGCAAATTTTTGAGCCAATAGATAACAATTTGTTTTTTGTGAAATTTTTAGGCACTCAAATAAAAAACAACCCAAAGATATATTTTAAAGATTTTACATTAAAATTACTTGCAAAAGAGAAAAAAATTTATAAGCTTGGAACATACTTATCTCCCAATCTACCACAAAATATTACAACAAAACATCAAATATTGCTCAAATATATAATGGCGGTTTACGAAGAGCAGGTTAAAGATTTTTCTGCACTTCAAAAGCAAATTTTAACCCTTATTTCTGTATTACCTCAAATAAATCTTGTTTATGATGATTTGTTCAATTTTTTGAAAATAAATTCTAAAAATGCCGATGATTTTATTAATGAACTAATTGATTTACAGCGTAAAGGGTGGCTTGAAACTACTAAAAAAAATATTTATACAAATAATAATGTGAAAAAGATTTTGCATAAAAAACTTAAGCCCAGCTCATCAAATTTGCATAAAACTATTAAATACTTAACTGCTAAAATATTAGACTCAGAAAACATTAATTTTTTTGATATTATTGTTTCCGAAAATCTAATTCATAGTTTAGTGTCTGTAAATGAAAAAGTTGTTGATTTAATCGAACTAATTAGTATTTCTTACACTGATATAGGTTATTTTGATAGGTCAGAATATTTTAGTGAACTTGCAGCCGATTTTTACGAAAAAGTAATTGAAATTAAACAACCGTCTGTTGAAAATTATAATCGACTAATTAGGTTTTGTATTTTAGCAAAAGATTACGAAAAAGCTCTTTATTACAATCAAACTGCCTACGAATTAAGCATTGAAGAATTTGGAGAGAGTAGTGAAGAAACTGCTAATGTTGCTTTAAATATGGCTATTATTCTCGAAAACATGCAGGATTACTTCAACGCAATTTCTTATATTGAAATAGCTTTAGATATTTTAGAACAGTATTATGATCAGGACGAAGATCCATTACTTTTTGCTACCGAAATTCACGATTTAATTAGTGAGAAAATTGAAAGTAAGAAAAATGTTGCACAATTTAATAAATTTATGATCAATTTTTTTGATAAAGATGAATAATTTTAAAAAAATAACGTTATATATAAACAGAAAAATATTTTGTGAGCATTTATCTTTAGTAAAATAAAATTTTTCCTTAAAAAAAACTGTATTGAGGTATTGCCAAAAAAATCTGTGAGGTATTTCTTGCTTTATTTAGTTTAAAAATAATTAGTTGCAAAAGTATTTTGGGCATTATAAAATTTGTTTTTATTTTTTTACTTATTTGTTAATTATTTTTTGATGTTTTAATAATTAGTTGATTTATAGTATAAATAAAAAAATATTCGCTTTTGTTTGCTTTGTAATCAATTATATTGTTAATTTGTCAATCATTACTTTAAAAAAAACATGCTATGAAAAAAAATGCTCTATACGTTTTATTAATTATGTTGTCGGTATTTAATTTATATTCGCAAAATAATAGTACTCAAAACATTCAAAACCAAATTCTTGATCAACATAATTATTATAGGCAACTTCAAGGTGTTCCGGATTTAATATGGTCTGATGAACTTGCAGCCGATGCTCAATTGTGGGCAAATAAATTAGCTGCTTCGGAACAAATGATGCACAGTAATATGCAATGGGGCGAAAATATTTATTATTCTACTGTTTTTTCTAATCCCAAAGATGTTGTTGATACTTGGGCAACCGAGCAAAAATATTACAAAGGAGAGCCGGTTTCTTCTCAAACAGTTCATTTATACGGACATTATACTCAAATTATTTGGTCTTCAACTACTCACATTGGGTGTGCCTACTCTGTTTCTGCAAATGGAAACTATTATTGGGTTTGTGAATATTCACCACCCGGAAATTATATTGGTCGAAAACCGGTTACAAATTATAAAATAAATAAAAATTAATGAGATATATAATTTTAATATTGCTTGTTTTTAGTACTTCTTCTCTTTTTTCGCAAATTGAATTAGATGACGGAGAAAAAGCTATCTTGCTAAATCGACATAATTTTTTCAGACAAATTGTTGGAAGTAATGAATTTTATTGGGCAGATGATTTAGCTGAAGTTGCTCAACAAGAAGCAATTAGTATTGCTCAAAACCCTTATTCGGCAGCTCCCAATACTGCTTATGGTATAAACATTTACCGAAGTTCAACTAAACCGGATTTTGTTTATGCTGTTAATTATTGGGCAAAAGAACAAAGATATTATCATGGCGAAGTATTAACAGATGAAAATATTTTACAATTTGGTCATTATACTCAAATTGTTTGGCAAAATACAGTAGCACTTGGTTGTGCAATGGCTCAAACACAGGGCGGAACATATATTTTGGTTTGTGCATACTCGCCAAAAGGAAATCAAGTTGGCCAAAAACCATTTTGATTTTATCTTTTTTAAAAATAATGATTTACACAATATTTCAGGAGCAAAATATTTCAAGAAATGGCAATATTTAAAAAAGAAGAAAAAGAGCAAAAACAACCCACTTTATTTCAGTCATTTATTCCTATTATTGTACTAATAGGTTTGTTGTCTTTAAATGTAGCATTCTTTGGTGATGCAACTTTAGATGGCTCAAATCAAATAGCATTATTAATTGCTGCCGCAGTAGCCTCGGTAATTAGTATAAATTTAGGTGTAAATTGGACAAAAATCCGTTTACGAATTGTAAAAACTATTGGTTCTGCAATGCCTTCAATTTTAATATTGTTAATGATAGGTGCTTTAGCCGGAGCATGGCTCATTAGTGGCGTTGTGCCGGCACTAATTTTTTATGGATTAAAAGTACTACATCCGTCAATTTTTCTTTTTGCGGCAGTAGTTGTTAGCGGTTTAGTTTCGTTGGCAACCGGAAGTTCTTGGTCAACAATTGCAACAATAGGAGTAGCATTATTAGGCATAGGAGCAGCAATGGGAGTTTCAAAACCAATGATTGCCGGAGCCATTATTTCGGGTGCTTATTTTGGCGATAAAATGTCTCCTTTGTCCGATACAACTAACTTAGCTCCGGCTATGGCAGGCACAGATTTATTTACCCACATAAGATACATGATAATAACAACCGGCCCAACTATGATTATTACACTAATAATTTTTTTAATTATTGGTTTTACTCAAAAAACTTCCGGTACAGCTGCCGATACTGAGGCAGTTCAATTGGCTATAAAAAACACTTTTAATTTAAATCCTTTGTTGTTTTTAGTTCCAATAATATTAATTGTAATAATTATTAAAAAAGTTCCTCCTTTACCTTCTTTATTTATAGGAACATTATTGGGAGTTGTTTTTGCTGTGATTTTTCAGCCCGATTTGGTTAAACAAATAGCAGGAGGCGATTTTTCTTATGCTCATTCATCGTATCTATCCGGATTTAAAGCTATGTACGGCGATATTAGTGTTTCAACCGGTGATGCTGTTGTTGATGAATTATTTCATACCTCAGGCATGTCGGGTATGTTACTAACTATTTGGCTCATACTTTCGGCTATGACATTTGGAGGAGTTATGGAATCAAGTGGTTTATTGATGCGAATTACTGATGAAATAGTGAAATTTGCAAAATCAACAGGTTCTTTAGTTGCCTCAACTGCTGTTTCTTGTATATTTTTTAATGTTACAGCTTCCGATCAATACATTTCAATTGTAGTGCCGGGAAAAATGTACGCAAAAACCTTTAAAAAAATGGATTTAAAACCCGAAGTTCTTAGCCGTACCCTCGAAGATGCAGGTACTGTTACTTCAGTTTTAGTGCCTTGGAATACAGGAGGTGCAACTCAGGCAAGAGTTCTTGGTGTGCCAACTTTAGAATATTTACCTTTTGCATTTTTTAATTATATTAGCCCATTAATGTCTATTTTGGTAGCTTATTTAAATGTTAAAATTCGCAGAATATCTGACGATAAAAAATAGATTTTTTAGTAAAATTAGTTCCTGACTTTTTATTAATAATTAAATTGAATATTTTAAAACATATCTTAATAGTTGTTGTTGTTTTGCTTTTTATTTTTACGCCTTTTTTAAAGCATTCTTCCATTTTTTATAATCCTGTTGTTACTATTGCAAATGTTGATTATAAAAAAGAAACACCCAAAGACTACCAAGTATATGTTGAATATGAGTATAATAACATAAAATATCAGCAATTTTTTTCGCAAGAATTTATTAATAAATATAAACACACTGTCAAAGTTGCGTTTCAAAAAAATAATCCTCAAAATGTTATTATCTTCAGTTTTCCTTTTCTATTTTTTCAATATTATATGTCTATTCCTTTTGTTTTTCTTTTAATTATTTTTGCTTTGTATTTTACTGATAAACAAACTTTTAAGAAAATTGAGTTTTAGATGTTTTTTAAATTTTTATATTTAATGGCTTTAAAATTTTTAAATTATTAATTCGTATCCCCAAAAATGCTCGGGAGTAAACAATGCCGATAAGCTTAAAGTATAGCATAAAAACTAAATATAGAAATATGATTATTAAAAGCGTCTTGGTGTAAAAAATATTTTTTTCTGTTACAAGTATTTATTTGCTATCCGACTGTTTTTGAAGTTAATTATTCGCCGTATTTTTTATATTTAAAAAAAATATTTTATTTGATAATTCAATTCAAATTTACCATTCCTTACATTAACTTTTGTTAATATTATCTTAACATTTAAGTAACTATTTATTAACTGTTTTTTTTTCACAAATACCTTATAAAGTCATTCATTTGCACCGATATTTAAAATCAAAAACAATTAAAAATCAAAAAATGAAAACAAGGTTATTATTATTAACATTAGTTGCTTTTTTATCATTATCAGTGTTTAATTCATGTAAAGATCCTGTAGAACCAAATCCAAACGCTACAGAATTTATTGACAACGGAGACGGAAGTGTAACAATTATCGACAAGGGCGAAGGTGTTGGCACAAAAACTTTATCAGCCGATACAGTATGGATACTTCAAGGATTAGTTTTTGTTAATGAAGGACAAGAATTAACAATTGAAGCCGGAACTTTAATAAAAGGAATGCCCGGAACAGGCGAAAATGCCAGTGCTTTAATAGTTGCTCGCGGTGGAAAAATTAATGCTGTTGGTACAGCCACTGCTCCTATTGTTTTTACTGCAAATGCAGATAATTACGAAGGAACCGGTGTAAGTGTTGATGCTCAAGGATTATGGGGCGGAGTTATTTTGCTCGGTAAAGCTACCACAAATAATCCAAATGTTGAAAAAGCTATCGAAGGTCTTCCAACAAGCGAATCACGTGGTTTATATGGTGGCTCAGATGATAGTGATAATTCAGGTGTTTTAAAATATGTGTCAATCAGACACGGTGGAACCGACATTGGTGAAGGAAACGAAATTAACGGTTTAACTCTTGGAGCTGTTGGTTCGGGTACAGTAATTGAATATATTGAAGTAATTTCTAACAAAGACGATGGTATAGAGTTTTTTGGTGGCTGCCCACAATTAAAATATATTTTAGTTTCAAAAGTTGGCGACGATAGTTTTGATTACGATGAAGGTTTTCACGGAAAAGGTCAATTTTGGTGTGCAATTCAATCTGCCGATGGCGATAGATTAGGAGAACACGACGGTGGTCCTTCTGACAATGAACTTGGAGCACCTTATGCTACTCCTATTGTTTATAACGCTACTTATATTGGTAACGCAACCGGAAGAATTATTACTTTTAGAGACAATGCCGGAGGTACTTACAAAAATTCAATTTTTGTAAATCAAGCAAAAGGTATTGATATAGAATATTTGCAAGACGACAATGCTGCAATAGTTGGTTGTTCTTATAAAATGTTTCAAGATGATTATTTGAATATTGAAAATAATGCTTTTTATAATGTTGCTTCAATTATTTCGGATACAACAACAAACTTTGCAAAAAGTATATTTAAAATTTCAGTACCCGAAGACGATAATGGAAATCCATTATACGAGCCATCTCAAAATTTAGTTGATGCATGGGCTTCAGCTTTTGCCGGAAATACAAATTCAATTCTTAATCCTTCAATTACTGCAACAAACCCTGTTCCTACTACTGCTGTTGCCGGAAGTATGGCAACATACCCTGCTACTTTCTTTGAACAAGTAACATACAAAGGTGCATTTGGTGATAATAATTGGGCTAACGGCTGGACTCTTTCTTTTAAATAAACTAAGAAGTAATTACTTAAAATATTAAAGTTGGGAAGAGTTTTAAAATTTTCCCAACTTTTACAATTAACTCAACAACTCGACAAATACGGACAACAAAATGAAAAAGAAAATAATAATACTTATTACTGCCTTATTATTTATATTTACAGGATTATATGCTCAAAAAGGCACGGTAAGAGGACAGGTAATAGACGAAAGCACAGGCGAAACCCTTGTAGGAGCAACAGTAATAATAGTTGGGTCAAATCCGGTTATTGCAACCGTTACCGATTACGATGGCAAGTTCAGCTTAGAAAACGTTCCTTCCGGATTGCAAAAAATTCAAATTAATTTTATTTCATATCAAGAAAAAATTATCGAAAATTTTGAAATTATCGCCAACGATATTTCAATTTTAAACACTATGCTCTCGCCAATAATTCAAAATATTTCACAAGTAGTAGTTTCAGCAAAAGCTGTAAAAAATACTGATGTAGGTTTATTAACATTGCAAAAAAAATCTGTAACCCTAGTCAATGGTGTATCTGCACAAGCTTTTTCTAAAATGGGCGATGCCGACGCAGCATCGGCAATAAAAAGAGTTACCGGCGTTTCGGTTGAAGGTGGAAAATATGTTTTTGTAAGAGGTTTAAGCGACAGATACAGCAAAATAACTTTAAACGGAGCCGAAATTCCCGGATTAGATCCTAATAAAAACACCGTTCAACTTGATATTTTTTCAACAAATATCATCGAAAATATTGTGGTTCAAAAAACATTCTCTCCCGATTTACCGGCTTCTTTTGCAGGTGGCTATATTAATATTTCAACCAAAAGTTTCCCCGAAAAATTTACTCTACTTTTGTCAACCTCTTTTGGTTATAATCCAAATGCAAATCTCCGGAATGATTTTTTAACTTATAATGGTGGAAAATTAGATTGGTTGGGTATTGATGATGGAATTCGAGAAATACCGGAAATTGCAACAAATGGCGTGCCATTTTTATACGAAAATAACGACTTATTAGACCAAATTTCAATGTCTTTTAATAAAATAATGACACCTATTACCAAAAAATCTTTTTTAAATCAAAGTTATTCGTTTTCTATTGGTAATCAAACAAAGTTATTTAGTAATCCCTTAGGGTTTATTTTTGACATGAGCTATTCTAAAAATTTTAAATTTTATAACGATGGGAGATTTTCAAGATATAATTTAGTTGAAGATATTGCTGCATCTCAGGGAGTTATGAACCCATTATTAAACGAAAATGAAATTTTTAGCGAAGAAGAAATAACAACTTCTGCTTTAGTTGGAGTTTCGTATAAGTTTACGCCTTTTCATAAAATAGGAATAAATTTAATGCACAACGGTGGTGGCTTAATTTCTGCTCGGCAACGTCAAGGGTCAAAACCCGAAGATAATATGTACATGTTCGAAAACACATTGGGTTTTCAGCAACGAGCATTTAATTCAGCTCAACTAAATGGAAATCATGCCTTTACAAATAAAGCTGAAATTAACTGGACAAGTTCTTTAACAAAATCTATTCTAAAAGAACCCGATTTAAGATTTTTTAATTACGATAGCGTTTCGGGAGGAAATTATGAAATTAGTTACAGTGCATATCCTTCTCCGGCTCGTTTTTTTAGAAATCTCGAAGAAATAAATCTTGATAATAAAATCCATTTTACATTACCTTATGATAATTTTAAAATAAAATTTGGTGCAAGTTATACTTTTAAAAAACGAAGTTCAATTAGTAATAAATACGATATTTTATCTCAAGGATTAAACTTTAACGGAAATGTTAATGATTATATTGCCGATGAAAATATTGGACAAAATGCAAATGATGCTACTTATGGTGTTTATTATCAAATAGACCCGATAACCGATAAATATAACAGTTATATAGCTAAAGAACATTTGTTTGGAGTTTATGCCATCGCTGAATTTAAAATTGGTAATAATATTAATGTTCAAACCGGTTTGAGATACGAATACGATTACATTTTTGTAGAAAATATGGTTGAAAGTTATCACCCAAAATATGTTAGAGCTGAAAGTGTTTATGATAAAGATATTCTTCCGGCAATTAATGTTAATTATAGTTTAACAAAATCTTCAAATTTCAGAATAGCTTATTCCAGAACTTTAGGAAGACCGGCATTTAGAGAAATTGCACCATACGCATATTACGATTTTAAAGAAGGCTGGCGTGTTGTTGGAAATCCAAACTTAGAGAGAAGTATTATTGATAATTTTGATTTACGTTTAGAAAAATTCTTTTCCGGAAATCAATTGGTTTCGGTGAGCAGTTTTGCAAAATATTTTACAAAACCTATCGAACTTGTTGATGACCCAAGAGCAAATAATCCTGAACTGCATTATGTTAACGCCGATAACTCTGTTTTGTACGGTTTGGAATTCGAAATTAGAAAAAACTTTGATTTTATTAACTTAGAAGATTTACTTATTGGCGGAAATTTTACAATTATTAAATCACAAGTTGAATACGTAGAAGATTTTGGAAGCACAAATCCTTATACAATTTCTCGCCCTATGTACGGACAATCGCCTTGGGTTGTAAATATGTTTATTAATTATCAAAATGATGATTTAGGTGTAGCTTCAAATATTGGATTTAATATTGATGGACCAAAATTAGCTGTTGTAACTAAAGGTTCAACCCCAGATGTTTATCAACAATCTGTGCCGGCTTTAAATTTTAATTTGTCAAAAAAAATAGGTAAAAATATAGTTGCTAAATTTTCGGTTGGCAATATTCTTGATGCCGATTACAAAAAAACTTACACCTATGATAATAAAGAGTATATTTTTCAACAATATAGCTTAGGTAGAACTTATTCTTTTTCTTTAAAATATTTAATAAATTAATTCTTGTAATCATTAAATATACAATAATTAAATATCAAAATATTAAACATATTCTTTCTCAAATAGAATTATTTTGTTGTCCGAGCCCTGTAGTGTTTCTTGAAGCTTGCGGGGCTTTTAAATTACAAATCTAAGACATGATAAAATTATTAAAATCGAAAAAAAATAATACTCTTTTTTCAAGATTCCTTTTAATTTTCTTTTTCCTATCATTAATTGTTGCATCAATCACCGGTTTCTTTTTTATTTATGAGAAAAAAAAAGAAAAATTGTATGATTTAACCGAAATATCCTTAAAAATTCAAAAGGATTTTTATTTTGATAAC
>JAFGXO010000074.1 GCA_016936595.1 Bacteroidales bacterium
AGTTCCTGAGAATTAACGGGTTTACTAATATAATCAACACCACCAACTTCAAACCCTTTAACAACATCTTCAATTTCATTTCGGGCAGTAAGAAAAATTATTGGGATATCCTTATTTTTATCATCTAATTTTATTCTTGAACAAACTTCGTACCCATCCATGTCGGGCATTGTAACATCAAGTAAAATTAAATCAATCTTTTTTTGTTTAAGCATTTGGATCGCTTGGATGCCTGAATTACATGTATAAATTGTATAATCTTCTAATGATAAAAAAGAAGTAACTAATTCTAAATTTTTAGGAATATCATCTACAACTAATATTTTAAAATCCTTATTGCTCATTTTACTTGTACGAAAATTTAAACACTCAATTAAAACAAATGATAAAACAAAAGTAAAAAAAAAAATCAATTTACAAATAATATAATCGACTAATATTATGTTAAGATTTTTATACAAACAAAGTTATATAAAGAATGGTCATGCTATTTGCAAATAAAAAACACAAAACAGCAAAAAATTATAAATTTATACAATATTACAAAATCTATACTAATTGTAGAAACACTTTCTAAACTTAATAATTATGGAAGAATAATTAAATTTCAAAAAAATTGGCACGTACAAAACTCAAAGGAATTTATTTAGGACATTATTAATAAAATATCTACATTTGCAAAAAAAAAATGCCAATAAACACTGATAAATTCACATTTGGAGAAGAATTAGCCAACGCAATTTCGCACGTTGCCGGAGCAGCTCTAAGCATAGTAGCTTTAATTTTAATGACTGTTTTTGCCTCTAAAAATGGCACCTCTATTCATGTAATAAGTGCTGTTGTTTTTGGTGTGTCGTTATTTTTACTCTATTCATGGTCGGGGATAATGCACTGGTTACCAGTAGGTAAGGCTAAAATGATTTTCAGAAAATTTGACCAAATAGGTATTTTTATTCTAATTGCCGGCACCTATACTCCTTTTGCATTACTTGCTATTAAGGGAACTATGGGTTGGATTATTTTAGGTATTGAATGGGGGCTTGCACTTATTGGAATAGTAATCAGAAGCATACAAAAAGACAACATTGAAGAAAATGTGAGCTTATTTTATGTGATAATGTATATCATGATGGGATGGATAATTGTTATTGACATAAAACATATTTTGCAAGTTATTGATACTTGGGGTTTGGTATTTTTATTTGGCGGAGGTTTATTTTACACACTTGGTGTTGTTTTTTTTAGAATGCATAAAGTAAGATACCATCATTTAGTATGGCATATTTTTGTTCTTTTAGGCTCAATTATGCACTTTTTTGCTATCTACTTTTTTGTTTTACCTTTAAAATAATATTATACTTTTGCAAAAAACATTAATATTAGTTTACACGATATTAACTTCTTTATTTATTCGTACGCCGAATAGTTCAAACACTTTATTTTCTACGTAATCGGACAAATAAAGAATTTCTTGGGCCGTTGCTCCACCATGATTAACTAAAATTAGTGCATGCTTGTTATAAACCCCTGCATTGCCATGCTTAAACCCTTTTAATCCGGCTTTTTCGATTAACCACGCCGTTGGAATTTTAAATCCTCCGGCAGCTTTAAAAAATGGAATATTTGGATATTTAGCTTTTAACTCGCATAGTTTTTGTTCAGGGACTATAGCATTTTTAAAAAAACTACCTGAATTTCCTATTATATCAGTGTTAGGCAATTTTGTTTCGCGTATTGCAATAACAGCGTCTCTTACATCAATCGAAGTAATATTTTTCTTTTCTCCAAAATATTGAGTTAAGCCGCCATATTGCAAGTTTAATTTTTTAAGTTTTGATAACTTGAATGTAACCGAAGTTATAATTATTTTATTCTTTAGCTCATATTTAAAAATACTTGAACGGTATTCAAAATTACATTTCTTATTCTCAAACACTTCAAATTGTTTGGTAGTAATGTTAAAAAATTCCACATCTTGAATAATATCTTTAGCTTCAGCACCATAAGCACCAATGTTCTGAATTGGAGCTGCCCCAACGGTTCCGGGAATAAATGACAAATTTTCAGCACCATATAAATTTTTATCAACCGAATATTTAACAAAATGATCCCATTCTTCGCCGGCTTCAACTTTAATAATCATGTCATCAGAGGTTTCAGAAATTATTTTTATGCCCTTTGTTTGCAAAAAAATCACCTGTTTTAACCTTTTAGTAATAAGCAAATTACTACCTCCACCAAGAATTAAAAAATCATCTGTAAAATCAACATTAAGAAGCTCCTTTTTATCCTCAATTTTAATAAACTCCTCGCAATATTCTTTAATTTTAAAAGTATTCAAACTTGTTAAAATTTTATTTTTTTCAATTTTCATTTTTCACAGAATATTTTTAGTTTTTATACTTGATTTTTATGTAATTGAAATTTGTTTAAGAATATGTTTCAGGTTTTATTTAGCAATAAAATTAATAATATTATTTTCAATTCTATCATTAAGATTATCCGTTGAATTTTTTTCAAATTTTTCGCCGGTAATAATTTCATACAGTTCAATATATCTTTCAGAAACAGAATTTATAAAATTTGAATTAAGATCCGGCATCACATCATTATTTTGTCCCATAAAACCCTGTTCGATTAGCCATTGACGCACAAATTCTTTTGAAAGTTGTTTTTGAGGTTCGTTTTTTTCAATACGGATTTGATAATCATTTGCATAAAAGTATCGCGAAGAATCAGGAGTATGCACTTCGTCGATTAAATAAATTTTACCGTCTTTTTTACCAAATTCATATTTAGTATCTACAAGAATTAAACCTCTGTCGGCAGCATATTTTGTTCCACGTTCAAACAGTTCGTAAGTATATTTTTCAAGTAGTTCATAATCTTGTTCAGAGACAATTCCTTGTTTTAAAATTTCGTCTTTAGAAATATCTTCGTCATGATTCCCATCTGAGGCTTTAGTAGTTGGTGTAATAATTGGTTTGTCGAATTTTTGATTTTCTTTCATACCCGAAGGAATAGGAACTCCACAAATATCCGTAGCACCTTTTGAATAAGTTCGCCAAGCACTTCCGGTTAAATATCCCCTGATAATCATTTCAACTTCAAAAGGTTCGCAAGCAATACCTGCGGTAACCATTGGGTCGGGGCTTGCAATTTTCCAATTAGGCACAATATCGGCAGTTAAATCAAGAAATTTGGTGGCTATTTGATTTAAAATTTGACCTTTGTAAGGTATTCCCTTGGGTAAAACAACATCAAAAGCCGAAATTCTATCCGTAGCTACCATAATGAGTAAATCGTTAACGGTATATACGTCGCGCACTTTACCTTTGTAAAATTTTGTTTGACCCGGAAAAGAAAAATTTGTTTGTTTTAGAGCGTTCATCGTAGTTTTTTTTATTTTCGCAAAATAAATCAATTTTCGAGTGAAAAAAAAGAAAAAATATTACGTTGTTTGGTTTGGCAGGCAAACAGGCATTTTTAATAGTTGGGACGACTGTAAAAAACAAGTAGAAGGTTTTACCGGAGCAAAATATATGAGCTTTTTAACATTAGAAGAAGCTAAATATGCTTTTGGTAAAAATTATGAAGAATTTATAGGTTTAAACGGCCAAAAAAAGCCTCTTAGTGATGCAGATTTGCAAAAATACGGCAAGCCAAGTGGGCAAGCAATTGCAGTAGATGCTGCATTTAGCAGCAGAACAAAAATGATGGAATATCAAGGTGTTTTTGTAGAAACTTCAACAAAATTATTCAAATTAGGTCCAATAAAGGGCGGTTCAAATAATATAGGGGAATTTTTAGCCCTTGTACATGTGTTAGCATACCAAGAAAAAAACAAGATAAACTACCCCATTTACAGCGATTCCAAAATTGCTATTTCGTGGATTTATCAAAAATTTTGCAAAACCAATGTTGACAGAAAAACAGAGAACCCACAAATATTAAATTTAATTGCAAGAGCCGAAAAGTGGTTAAAAGAGAATGATATTTCAAAATATAAAATAATGAAATGGCATACCAACGCCTGGGGAGAAATTCCGGCAGATTTTGGCAGAAAATAAAAAACAGCTCATATATTTATGCTGTTTTTTATTAAAATCTAAGACTAATAGTTAAAACCTATTCATATCAGAAACAATATTAAATGCTTCCTTAAGCTGATAATCTTTATTGATTTTTTTAGCCCAATCGTCGTATCTGAATTTCATCAAAGTATCAGTTTGCATAGTATTGATATCATCAGATAAAAAACTAACATCTAAATCGATATTTTTACGAGTTAATCTGTTGAATTTTTGTCTTTTTTGTTTTCTGATTTTTTTATCTTTACTATATTCGGCAAGAGTTAAAACATACAATTTATCATTATCTTCATCTCTTAAAAATTCGGCATAATCTTTTGTAATAATAAAAGCAGAATCAGCATTCATTCTTTTAACACTCCAGGCTCTTAAAGAATCCATATTATAATCAGGTTGCCACAAAGTATATTGTAATGCAGGAATTTTATCCCAGGGCAAAACGTTGTCGTAAGCAGCTTCATTCATGTCTAAATAAGTATAAGTACTAACAAAGGAAATATCAGAAGCAACCCCTTTTAATTGAGTTGAACCACCATTAATTCTGTAGAATTTTTGAATAGTAAGTTTGAAAGCACCCAAAGGTTTCAAATCAGGAGATACACGAGGAGCAGCTCTGTCCATATCAAGCATTTGTTGAACGGTTCCTTTACCAAGAGTTTGAGGCGTTCCAAAAATTACAGCACGATTATAATCCTGCATTGCAGCAGCAAAAATTTCGGAAGCAGAAGCACTAAAATGATTAGTCATAATTAAAACGTCGCCATCATACAATATGCTTGCATCGTCGTCGTTTCGTTGATCAATACGCCCACTTCTGTCTTTTACTTGAACTATCGGTCCATTTTTAATAAAAAATCCTGCAATTTTAATTACTTCTTGTAAAGAACCGCCACCATTGTTTCTGAGGTCAATTATTATACCGTCAACATTATCTTTTTTAAGCTTAATAAGCTCATTTTTAAAGTCTTGCGAACATTTTCTGCCATTTTGATTTTGAAAATCAATATAAAAACTAGGCAAATTAATATACGCTATTCGTTTTCCGGTTGAATCATTTAATATTACCGAACGAGTAAAAGTTTCTTCGAGAATAATTTTATCTCTAACAATTTGAATTTCTTTAATTGTTCCGTCAATTTTTTTTATAGTAAGATAAACATTAGTTCCTTTAGGACCTCTAATAAGCCTAACAGCATCATCAAGGCGCATACTGGTTATTGTTACGGGTTCTTCGCCTTCTTGAGCAACCTTAACAATAATATCGCCTTCTTCGAGTTCACCTTGTTTCCAAGCAGCACCACCAACTACCACACTTGCAACTTTTGTTTCACTAAATTTTTGAGTTAAAGTTGCTCCTATGCCTTCCAATTCGCCGGACATTTGTATATCAAAATCTTCTTTAGATTTAGGGGGAAAATAACTTGAGTGAGGATCAGCACTAAGAGCTATAGAATTGATATACAGCGAGAAATAGTCCTCTCTTCGCAATTTAGACAATCTATCAAAATAATCGTCATAGTTTTCTTTAATAGATAAGCGAGCCTCAACTTCTAATTCTTCTACTGTTTTTATAACAACCGAAGTATCTCCTTTGGCAATTTTATCATTCATATCTTCAAGTTCATTATCAACATCTTGAAGTACTTCAAGTTTAAGTGATTTTTGCCAATAATCGTATAAATCGTTTTTTGATGCAGCAAAAGGTATATTATCAACATCTAAGGAAATCTCTTTTATTTCATTTAAATCAAAAGGTTTATCTAAAATTTCAGTATAAAATTGTTTTGCATCTTCTTGACGTTTAACAATTGTTTGGTAAGTTAAATCAAAAAAGCTCAAATCAGATTGTTTGATAAAATCATCTAATTTTAGTTCATACTTACTAAATTTTTTAATATCAGAACTTAATAAAAATTTTTTAGAATAATCAAGATTTTCAATGTATTTATCATAAACTTTTTGAGAAAATGCATCGTCAAAAACAATGTGTTCGTAATGCATTGACTTAACAAAATTATAAGTTAAACCCAATACAACCTGCTCTTTTTCGTCCTCGTTAAAAAAACAAGACAATAATAGCGAAGCACTAAGCACAATGCCCGCTACAATCAATAATTTCTTTTTCATATAAATTTTATTTAATAAATAGGATTTTAAATATTTAACGCTTAATTCAAGGTATGTGTTGCAAAATTTCAGATTAAAAAATCTTAAAATATATTTTTTTATAATTGCAAAACATCTTCTCCTTGAACAAGTATCATATCAGTAGGAATATTTTTATCATTTATAGAATTAATTAAATTCTGAAGTCTAACATCAATCACCTTATATTTTTCAATAAAAGACTTTAATCCATCATAATCTCCATTTCCTTGCATTACAATTATTTTAGTTGTTAAACTGTTATTTGCGGTTTTCATATTTTCGTAATCGATAACAATATGACCATTGCCATCGTAAGTAATAGCTTTTGTTTCAACTAAATAATTATAAAAAACAAGATTTGACACAGCATAATCATTTTGTAAACCAAACCTAATAAGCCTAATTAAATCAACTACAAAAGTAAAATAATTTTCTTTCAAATCATTTTCAATTTCGCCAACTTCAGATAGTTTTTCGGCAAGAAATAATGATAATGTATAATTTTTAATATAATCCGCAATAGTAAAATAGTCTCTTAAAGCGTTTCGCACTGTTCCATTATTATTAATAGTGTTTCTAATACCAAGACTACCGCCCATTTCGTATAAAATAGTATTGATAAAAAATGCTTCCTGCGAAAGGTAAACTTTTTGATTATCAGTTAAAATAACATCAGAAATAGGTTTAGCAACAGAGTTAAATTTAAACTCAATAATATTTTTAAATTGAACATTTTTAACACCTTGTTCGATTTGAATTTTAGGATCAAGAGGAAAAACGACAGAAAGTAAAGTACCACCACACTTGCCTGAACCACCATAATACAAAGCGTCATAAACAACTATACTTGAATTTGCACCTGGTTCTTCGGCTCTATACTCTTCCGAAACCGGTATAGCTTTTTGCAAAAATTTTAACCATTTATTATATTTTTTCATTCTATTAGTCCAATCAACATCTTTAATAAGAACAAATGACTGATGTTCTGCTTTTAAATTAAATAACTTATCATCTAAGACATAAGTTGGACCAATAATAAAATCTATATCATTATCAACTAAATTAACCCAAATAGAATCACTTTTAAAATAATTATCTGTTTGTAATGCAATAGCTTTTTCGCGAAGATATTCAGAAAACTGCTGATTATCAGACAAATAGGCGGCTTGATTTAGGAGAGAACTTATAGTATCAATATAATTTTTAAATTTCAGATGATATGGTAAAACAATCAAATTACCTAAGCTATCTCTACGAATAAAAGTATAATTCCAATTCTTTTTATCATCATTTAAAAATTTAAATTCATCGGGAGTCATATCGGAGGGATAAAAATTTCCACCAAGAGGTTTAGCATCAAAGCCATCAATAAAAGGCAAATTTTGGTTAAATCTATCCCATGGTCCAAAGTTATAAATAAATTTTTTCTTTAAAGTTTCATCTTGAATATTATTTAAAACGGCTTGAAAATTTTCAAGATTTTCATAAAAAAACATAGAATCTATGTAATTTGAAGCAATAATAAATAATTTAATCATTTTCTTTTGATTATCTGAGATGTCAGATAAATCGGCAACTAACTCAACTTCTTTAATTGAATGCTCGTTATTAATGGCAATTGGAGTGGTATCTTCAGAATTGTTTTTACAAGCACCAAAAAAAATGAGTATAAATATTGATATAATGATGTTTTTTTTCATTTTTGCAAATGTTTTTGACAAAGTTAATAATTAGAATTTTAAAACCATAAATTTTTTTACAAAATGAGAATAATATTTATGGGTACGCCCGAGATATCAACATATTCGTTAAAAAAATTACTCGAAAGCAATCATAAAATTGTTGGAGTAGTAACCGCAACCGATAAACCTGCAGGCAGAGGTCAAAAATTGCAACAATCTGATGTTAAAAAGTTTGCATTAAGCAAAGAATTAAATATACTTCAACCGGAAAAGTTAAAAAATGCAGATTTTATTAAGAACATCACTAATCTAAAGCCCGATTTGATAGTTGTTATTGCTTTTAGAATGCTCCCCAAAGAAGTATGGCTAATTCCCAGATATGGAACAATAAACCTTCACGCATCATTATTGCCCCAATATAGAGGTGCAGCACCAATAAACTGGGCAATAATTAACGGAGAAACAGAAACCGGGGTAACAACTTTTTTTATTGATGAAAAAATTGACACAGGAAAAATAATTCTACAAAAAAAAATACCGATTGAAAACACAGACACAGCCGGGATTTTACACGATAAAATAATGTTAAAAGGTGCTGAAACACTATTAGAAACGATAGAACTAATTGATAAAAACAAGCAAGAAATTATTGAGCAAGAAAAAATTTCTTCAAAATATAAGCAACTAAAACCTGCACCTAAAATCTTTAAAAGTGATTGCAAAATTGACTGGCAAAACTCTTTAGATAATGTTTATAACTTTATAAGAGGATTAAACCCTTATCCCGGTGCATGGACGAACCTTTTAAGAGGAGACAAAGAATTTTCAGCAAAAATTTTTGACGTTAAAAAAGAAATAGAAGAACACAACTTTGAAAACGGAAAAATAGTTTCAGCTAAAAAAGGTTTTAAAATTGCTGTTTCAGGAGGATATATTGTTATAAAAAAAATAAAATTAGAAGGGAAAAAAACTCTCAACTCAGATGAATTTGTGAGAGGATTTGATTTGTCAAATTGCACATTTGTTTAATTTTTTTATATTTTTGCAAACACTAAAAAATTTTATCCATGAAAAAGATTATCTTTATTTTATTTGTTTTCGCTTTTTCTCTTTCAACTTATTCTCAAACAGCAACATCACAGCAAGGGCGATATGTTCCTGTTTATTTCAATAATAACTACACCACCAGTTTGCCAATGCAAAAAACTGCACCTAAAGGTAGTGTGTATCTTGCTAAAGACTGGAAAACAGCAACAATTGTATTAAGAGATTCCAGTTATATTACTAATGTTAAAGCGAACTACAATTTTTATTCTAAATATGTTGAAATCTTACAAAACGACACTGTTAAATTACTTAATTTTTCAAAAGTTGATTGGTTAATTTTTAACGGGATTATTTCAACTGATTTTTATGAAAACGGGTCAAACTTTATGCTAAATTATCCGGAACTTGGACAATGTGATTTTGTTCAGGTTTTAGCACGCGGAAACACTGCTACTTTTATCGACAAACTTGGATTAGACTTAATTGCGGCAAATTACAACACGGCCATTGACGCTGGTAACACCAGCGATACTTACGTTTTAAAACATGAATATTTCGTTATAAAAAACAATGAATTAATAAAAATACGAAAAACTAAAGGATCAGTTTTATCAACTTTTAGCGACAAAAAAGATGAGCTAAAAATATTTATTAAAAACAATAAACTCAAAATGAAAAACCCTAAAGATATAGCTCAAGTAGTTAATTATTACAATAGTTTATATGAACAATCTACAAATTAATATCAATATTTTAGAGTACAAAGATATAACAGAATTTAAAAACATCTACCAAGATTTAATAAATTCAGCTAGAAATACTGTTTTTTTTGCATACGCACCTTATTCTAAATTTAAAGTTGGTGCCGCAGTATTGTTAGAAAACGGCGAAATAATTACCGGTACAAATCAGGAAAATTCTGCCTACCCTTCGGGTATGTGTGCCGAAAGAGTGGCTATTTTTTATGCTAATTCTAAATTTCCTAACATTCCGGTAAAAGCTTTGGCTGTATGTGCTTATCATAACGAAAAATATTTAAAAATACCTACTCCCCCTTGCGGTAGTTGCCGACAAGTAATACTTGAAACTGAGGTGAGATTTAAAAAACCAATTGATATAATTTTATATGGAACTGATAAAATATTAGTATTTAAAAGTGCGAAAGATATGCTTCCTCTAAGCTTTAGTGAAGATTTCTTAAAATAGTTGTAAGCGACTTTTTGTATCTTTTTTTAACAATATATTTCTGATAACTATGCTATGAACAAATACAATGTTTTTTTATTTCTAATATTTTCATCGCTTTTTATTTTCTCCTGTTCACAAGCATCAAAAGACTGTTTTAAATCAGCCGGGGATATAGACAGCACTTTTATTAACTTTGATTACTTTACAGTTATTGATGTAAATGATATTTTTAATGTTTACGTAGAACAAGCTGATTACTATGCTATTAAGATAAAAACGAACTCAACTTTACTTAACAACGTTGATGTTACTATAGTTGATTCAACAATTACAATAACCGACAAAAACAAATGTTATTTTTCGAGAGATTACGATTTGGATATAAATATTTATATAACTGCTCCAAACTTGAGAGAAATAAATTTTTATAATGCAAGCACATTAATATCTATAAACACACTTTCGTTTAAAAGGTTTCTTTTTAGAGCATACGGCAAGCTTGCTTTTTGTAACATAGATGTTAATTGTTCCGATCATTTTTTTCTGAGTTTATGGAACATATCTGGTGAATATACAATTTCAGGACAGTGTAATTTTTTAGATATTTTAAATCACGGCACAGCAAAAATTCATACTGATAGTCTTACAGCAAAGTACGCAACAATTCAACAACGCTCTACCGGCGATATTAAAGTTAATGTATTAAACAAAATTGTTGGGAACATATACGATATAGGGAACATTTATTATAAAGGAAATCCTGAAATTGACTCAAACATAATTGGAGAAGGTAAATTTATTAAGATATATTAATATGAAAAAAACTATTCTTTTATTATTATTTATTTATCCATTATTCTTAAATTCACAACAATATGTGTTTTTTGACAGTATCGGAAATATCAAAACTGAATTTTTAGACAGCGATAATATATTAGATGAAGAATTCCTACCTTATACTGCTGAATTTTTTAGGATAGATTCAGCTATTTTAAAAAGCAATCAGGTTTTTAGACTTAACTTAAATTCAAATTCGATTTCAGAACTTCCAGATGATATTTTTACATTATCAAACATTCAAATATTATCATTAACTAACAATTATTTTGAAAAATTACCAAACAATATTAATGAATTAAACAACATTAGATTTTTAAGCCTAAACACAAATATTCTTAATTCTTTACCCGCAGAAATTGGATATTTAAGCCAACTATTAATGCTTGATTTAGAGAACAACAAATTAACCTCCTTACCTCCCGAAATAGGAAATCTTCCTAAATTGCAAAATCTACTTATTGGAGGCAATGAGCTTACTTTTTTACCTAATGAAATTTGCAACTTAACTTCGGTTTTTAATATTTCGGCTTGGGGAAACAAAATAGATAAACTTCCTGATAATTTCGGCAACTTAATGATGCTTCAAAATATTGATTTTTCGAACAATAAACTAACAGAATTACCTGCTTCTTTTTCAGATTTGGGATTTTTGATGATTATAAATCTATCAAAAAATAATTTCAAAAAATTTCCAATAGTTCTAACTGAAATGGAAAAACTTCCGTATTTAGATATCTCAAACAACTCAATTTCGGAGCTTCCTAAAGATATCTCTAATATGAAAATGCTTCAGATGTTAGACCTCAAAAACAATAAAATATCAGAATTACCTAAAAACTTCAATAAAATACCTTCGTTACGTCAAATAAATCTTTCAGCAAATAAATTTTATGAGATACCAGATTTATTGTGCAAAACAATAAGCCTTAGTTTGATTGATTTAAGCCATAACAACATTAATGCTATTAATGAAGATATTCAAAAACTTGTATTTTTAACAAAGATAAATTTGTCGAATAATTTTATAAATTATATCCCAAGCAACTTTTACAATGTTGTTAATCTAAGTTATATTGACCTATCCTACAACCAAATATCCGAAATAAGCAGTGATGTTTCAAAACTAACAAGCTTAAAAGAATTATACTTAAACAACAACATGCTTTCTGAAATTCCACAAGAACTTACAAAACTAATAACACTTGAAATAATAAATTTATCAGACAATCAATTAGATTTAAGCAACTCTGATTTTTCGGGTTTGGAAAATTTACGAATATTATACCTTAACAACAATGCTTTACAAAACTTACCGGCAGGATTAGAAAATTGTACAAATTTAACAAAACTATATGTAAAAGGTAATTTTATACCACAAAGTGAAATAAATGCATTACTTGCTAAATTGCCTAATTTAGAAATAGCTTACTAATAATTTATAATATTTTTAAATTTTATTTCACTAATAATTTTTGGAGTTAATAATTTTACATTTTTCATATTTACCTTACTGTCAAAAAGCGGAATAATTATTAAATTTTCATAATTTGAATATACCTCTGATATTCCCGCAATTACAACTGTTTGTTTATTGTATTTATTGGCAATTTTATAAATATCACCAACAATTTTACCATTAAAAGTATGTTTATCTATTTTTCCTTCACCGGTAATTATCACATCAACATCTCTTATTAATTTATCAAAATCTAACATATCCAATAGATATTCGCTTCCGGATTTGAGTTGTCCATTAAAAAAATATTTTATTGCAAAACCTAAACCTCCAGCAGCACCTTCAAAAATGTTAGAATCAGAAAAAAAACCAAATTGTTCAATAAAAAGATGTTTTAAATGCTTAAGTCCTCTATCTAATTCTATTATTTCATCATAATTTGCACCTTTTTGAGCAGCAAAAGAAAACGCAGCACCATCTTTGCCAAACAAAGGGTTTTTAACATCAGACAAACCTATAAATTCTATATTATTAAAAATATCGGTTGATTTATTTTTATTAATTTTACAGATTTTATTAAGATTTAATGCAATTGGAATAAGTTTATTATTATTACAATCTAAAAAATCATATCCCATTGCTGCAGCCATTCCCATACCACCATCTGAAGTTGCACTACCTCCTAACCCAATTATTATTTTATCAATATTATATTCAATTGCTGCCAAAATTTGCTTTCCTAAACCATAAGAAGTTGTTAATAAGGGGTTTCTTAGGCTTTGATGCAAATTTTCAAGTCCAATTGTAACCGCCGATTCAATAAAGGCTGTTGTATTATAAATAGCAAATTTTCCGGTAGATTTTATAAAGCGGGCATTAAAAATTTGATGTTCAACTAATTTAAAATCTAAAACAAAATTAATGACATTCAAAAATCCGTCGCCACCATCAGAAATAGGAATCTGCAAGATGTCATTAAACCCTTGATTATTAAGTGCTTTAGATATAAAATCGGCAATTTGCACAGAACTAAATGTGGATTTAAACTTATCAGGAATAATTAATATTTTGGGGCACATTTTTAATGTTCTTTTTTTCCGTGAGGGTGAAAACTAATAATAGTTTCTCGCAAATACGACTGATCAATATGAGTGTAAATTTCAGTTGTAGTGATTGATTCATGTCCCAACATATCTTGAACAGCTCTTAAATCGGCTCCGCCTTCTATTAGGTGAGTAGCAAAAGAATGTCTGAAAGTATGAGGACTTGCATTTTTAGTAATACCGGCTTTTGTAACCAAGTCTTTGATTAACATAAAAATCATATTTCTACTCAAAAATTTACCACGCCTGTTCAAAAACAAATAATCTTCAAAATCTTGTTGAATATTTACTTTTTTTCTATCATTATTAATGTATAACACAATCAATTTTGCAGCATTTTCACTTATAGGAACTAATCTCTGCTTATCGCCCTTGCCAACAACTTTTATAAAACCATCATCTAAAAAAAGGTGTGATATTTTCAAATTAGTTAACTCAGAAACCCTTAACCCACAGCTATATAAAACTTCAATTATGGCTTTATTTCTATTACCTTGCTCAGAACTTAAATCAATAAGACTAATAATTTTATCAATTTCTTCAATATTAAGCACATCAGGAATTTTACGAACAAGTTGAGGTGTTTCTAAAAGTTCAGCCGGATTTTTTTTGATTTTATTGGTAATAAGTAAAAATTTATAAAACGAACGAACTGCTGAAATAATTCTTGATTGAGTTGCCTGACTAACTCCAAGTTCTGCAATGTAAAAAATAAAATTTTGCAAATGTTTATACTGAATAAGATGAGGCAATATTGGGTGTTTTTTAATATCAACAATAAATTCCATTAATTTTTTAACATCTGTTATATAGGCATTTACAGAGTTTTCGGAAAGTCCTTTTTCGAGTTTAAGAAACGACTTATATTCAGATATTTGATTTTTCCAATCCAATTTAAAATTTATTTTCAAAAATATTGTTTTTATCTATTTTTACAAAAATTATTAGCTAACAGAAAAAATTATGAACTTAAAAGTAATAATAATTGGAGCCGGAAATGTAGGAACAAACCTTGCTTTAGCATTCTTTAACAATGGAATAAAAGTAGAACAAATAATTAGTAGAAATATAAAAAATGCAAAAATGCTTGCTAAAAAAACAAATGCAGGTTTTTCAGATAATTTTGAAAAATTAAAAGAAGCAGATTTATATTTTATTTGTACGCCCGACAGAATAATTGATGAAATTTGCGATATAAAAAATATTCATGATAAATTTATCGCACACACAGCAGGCTCAATCAACATTAATATATTACATAAATGCTCAAAACATTACGGAGTTTTTTATCCATTGCAAACTTTTAATAAATTTGATTTAGTTGATTTTAGTAATATTCCAATCTGCATAGAAGCATCTGATTCCGAAACACAATCTATATTATTAAATATTGGTAATATTATTAGCAAAAAAATATATTTAATAAATTCAGAGCAACGTTTAAAACTACATGTTGCAGCAGTTTTTACCAATAATTTTGTAAATCATATTATGGCACTAACAAATAATTTTATAGAAGAAGAAATTATTAATAAAGATATTCTAGAGCCCTTATTAATAAAAACCTTTGAGAATATTTTAACAAAAAATCCTAACAAAATACAAACAGGTCCGGCAAAAAGAAACGATCAAGTTACAATTCAAAAACATATAAATACATTAAAAAAACACCTTGAGTTGCAAAATTTATACAGCTGTATAACCAACAGTATTACAAATACTTATCAAAAAAACACATAAAAAAACTCACCTAAATTTAGGTGAGTACAAAGTCAATATAAACAACTTATTTTTGAGCAGCCCATTTTCTAATTTCAGTTTTAAACCATTCGTTAGCTTCGTAAGTCCAAGTAAATTCTTTTCTAATATACTCCATTGTATCTTTTTCAACATCAGTATAAGTATCACCATCTTTAACTTTTTCTAAAAGTTTAGCAGCGTCTTCCATAGAAATTCTACCATCACCTTGACCTTTAACAGCAGTTTCGGCAGCTTCTATTAAATCTTTATCCATTTTTTTTCCATTGATAGTAACGTAATAAGCCATAATTTTATATTTATAGGGTTAAAAATTATGCTAAAATTAAGAATTTTATAGAAACTACAAAATAATTTTTCTTAAAATTTTCTGTTTTTAGAAAAAAAAAGGACAGAAACAACTCATAAAACAGTGATTATTAGAAGGATAAATAAATTGTTAAGAAAAATTAAAGCTCAAGCAAACTTTGAGGAATATTTGCAATAATTTTTTGATTTTGAAAATCAGCTTCAATTATTTCAATGGAAAAAATAGGCAATAATACGTCAGCATTTTTATACTCAACAACAAAAAGAGGATTTTTATTATCGTCAATAAATTCCAATATTTTGCCAACAAGCTTATTATCAGAAGTATATAATAAATATTCGATAATAAAATTTTCAAAATCCGTTAAAAAGTCTTCAATATCAGGAAGTTGAATTTTGGGAAAATAAACATTATTAGAGCTAAAAATTTTAGAACTCTCCATATTGTCAATTCCAATAAATTTTATTATTGCAGAAGCATTATTAAAAGATGACATAGAATAATCAATAAAAAAAGGAATCAAATTTTTGTTCATTTCAACAAAAACAGATTCCAATTTTAAAATTTCAAGTGCCACAAATATTTTAGCACTTACTTGACCTTTATTAGCATGAGGTTTAAAAATTTTACCAATTTTATAACAATTGTCAAAATTAAGATTATTTTTAGCCTCATTAAAAAGCATGCTATTCTTCAGTTTTTTCTTCGGGTTTAGTTTCAGCAACCTCTTCAGGTTTAGTTTCAACAACTTCAGTTGTTTCTTCTATAACCTCTTCAGGAGTTTCTTCTTCAACAGCAAATCTTTTTCTTAATTCTTCAGCTCTTTTTAAATTAACTTCTTTTTCAGCTTTTAAAGCTGCTTCTTCTATTTCTTGTTTAGTAGCAGAAAGTTTCTCTTTTTTAGCTCTAATTTGATTTTCTTTTTGATTTTTCCAATCTTCAAAACGTTTGTTAGCTTCAGTTTCGTCAAAAGAACCTTTTTTAACACCTCTTAAAAGATGGTCGAACATCAAAACACCTTTGTGCGATAGTATTGCACGTGCTGTATCCGACATTTGTGCACCTTGTTGAACCCAGTATAAAGCTCTATCAAATTCAAGTTCAATTGTAGCAGGGTTAGTGTTAGGGTTGTATTTTCCCAGTTTTTCGATAAACTTGCCATCTCGTGGCGATCTTGTGTCTGCGGCAACAATAGCAAATTCAGCATAATGGGTGCGTCCTCTACGTTGCATTCTAATTTTTACTGGCATATTTTTTCTTTTTTGTTTGTTAAAAAGTGCGGCAAAATTACATTTTTTTTATTTATATACAAATTTTAAAAATTTTATTTTTGTTAAAACAAAAAATTGTAACCGCCTATTATGATGAACA
>JAFGXO010000012.1 GCA_016936595.1 Bacteroidales bacterium
AAAGAGTTTTTATGGATTTGAATCTGCAAAAAACTAAAGAACAATTATTGTTGTTAAAACCGGACGTTGTGTTTAATTTGTTTGAAGGAATAAAAGAACACCCCGATTTAATTTATCTTGGTGCCGGACTTTTGGAGAGCATGAAAATACCTTATACCGGTTGCACTTTGGAGAGTATTTTTATTAGTTCGAACAAAGTGTTAACAAAACAAATATTATGTAAAAACAGTATTCTTACACCAAAATGGTTTACCCCACAACAATTGTCAAAAGCTTCTGTTCAAACTACTTATATTATAAAACCCACATCAGAAGATGCATCTATCGGAATAACAGAAAAAAGTGTTATTCAACTACCTGCCAATGAAATTATAGCTGATTATAAAATTAAATATAAAAATAATTTTTTTATTGAAGAGTATATTGATGGCAGAGAGTTTAATATTTCTATCGTATCAACACCAAATGGACCAAAAGTATTAACGCCGGCTGAAATGGTTTTTTCTAATTTCCCTGAAAATAAGCGTAAAATTTTGGGTTATGATGCTAAATGGGACGAAACAACTTTTGAATATAAAAATACTAAAAGAATATTTGATGTTCAAGAAAAAGACATTGAATTGTTGAGAAAAATTGAAGAAATAACATTAAAATGTTGGCAAGTATTTAATTTAAAAGGTTATGCCAGAGTAGATTACAGGATAGATGCAGATAATAATTCTTACGTTTTAGAAATTAATGCTAATCCATGTATTGCTGCCGATTCGGGTTTTTATGCTGCTGCCTTAAAAAGTAATTTTACTTTTACTCAGATTGTTGAAAATTTATTAATTGATGCTTTAAATATCTAAGTATGAATACACCTAATTATACATTACGAACCGAAATTAAATATACAGATAAAGAATATGTGGAAAGTATATTAAAAAGTAGTGGCTTTTTTAGAGATGATGAAATTATTGTTGCCTTGGAATTAATTGATGAACGGTTAATTAAAGGTGTTCAAAGTGGTTACGAATTTGTGTTTTTGGAAATAGATAATATACCCGTTGCATATACTTGTTTTGGTTTAATACCTTGTTCTTTAATAAGTTACGATTTGTATTGGATTGGAACACATCAAGAATTTAGAAATAGAGGCTTAGGCCAAATTGTGCTTAAAAAAACTGAAGAAATTATTAAAACCATGAACGGACAAGCAATTTATATCGAAACATCATCAAAAGAAATGTATTTATCTACGCAAAAATTTTACGAAAAATCAGGATATGAGTTAAAAGTAGTTTTTGAAAATTTTTATGATATTGGTGATGGCAAGTCTGTTTTTGTGAAAAAAATTTAATATAAATCAATTATTCACGCAAATTGAATTGTTTAATTTAAGAGATTAATCGGCAGAAAAATCGCGTAAAAGTTGCCTGTATTGCGAAAAAAAGTGCGATCGGGAAAGAAATCCAACATATTTACCATTGTTTAAAATAAGCAAATTAAAGCGTTGAGTTTTTTCAAATTTTTCGGCTACGGTTTCTAAGTGTTCGCTTATTTCTACAAAAGTAGAAGGGAAAATCATTAATTCGGTAACCGAAGTTTTATCATATAATTCTTCTTTAAACATAATTTTTCGTATTCTGTTTAATGAAATTACGCCCAAAAAATTGTTTTCATGGTCAATAATCGGGAATAAATCACGGGTAGCAACTTTAACTACTTCAACTAAATCGCCCAGATTCTTATCGGGAGTAAGTGTAATAAAGTTTTTTTCAATGAGTTTTTCAAGATTTAAAAGAGTAAGAATATTTCTGTCGGCATGGTGAGTAAGTAAGATTTTACGTTGAGCTAATTCGGTAACTAAAAAATTGTGTTTTTGGAATATTTTCACAATAATATACGAAGTAGAAGAACTAATAAGTAAAGGAATAAGTAATGAAAATTTACCGGTTAATTCGCTAATAAAAAATACGCTTGAAAGAGGGGCATGCATCATTGCGGAAATTAATCCGGCCATAGCTACCAGAGCAGAAGTTTCGTGAGAAATATCCATTTTATTTTTTTGAAAAATATGCGACATAAAAAGCCCAATGTTTGCACCGGAAAAAAGAATTGGTGTAAAAAAACCGCCAATGCCGCCGGCAGAAACTGTAACAGAGGTTGCAAATGCTTTAGCGATAGCAATAATCAGAAAAAACAAGATAATTACACTTATATTATTACTGTATTTTTCAAATAAACTGTTTTCAAATAAGTAATAATGATTGCCTTCAATTGCCGAGTTTAAAGCGGCGTATCCTTCGGCAAAAATTGCCGGAAAAAGATAAACAAAAAAACCAACAATAACACCGGCAATTAAAAATCTGTATATTTTTTTTTCAATTTTATTAAATTTTTTTTTTAAGCTTAGATACATTGATGAAAAAAACAGAGCGAAAAAACCGGTTGCTATACCCAAAATAATGTAGAACGGTACTTCTTTCATCATAAAAATTGTTTCAACTTTTAAATTGTAAATTATGTTTGAGCCTAAAAAAAGGTAAGATGTAAGCGATGCACTAACCGAAGCTAAAACAATTGGAATAATTGAAAAGGTAGTTAGGTCGATCATAATAACTTCAATTGCAAAAATAATACCTGTAACAGGGGCTTTAAAAATAGCAGAAATTGTTCCAGCTGTAGCAACACCAATAAGTATAATGCTTTGACGGTAAGGTAGTTTGAATAATTTAGACACTAAAGAAGCTATTCCGCCACCGGTTGACATGTTCGGGCTTTCTAATCCGCCCGATGCTCCAAAACCAACAGTTAAAACGCTGCCAATAATTGATGAAAAAGTATTATGAGGTTTTAAAAAACCATTATTTCTTGATGTTGCATAAAGCAGATTGTAAATACCGGGTTTAATGTCTAATTTGAATAATTTGATGTAAAGATAAGTTAAAAAAAGTCCTAAAAAAGGGAAAATAAAAAACCCAAAAACAACGTTATTTCTGTGAGGAATTAAAAATTCGTGTATGTAATGTACTGAATTTTTGATAATAACAGCACCAAGTCCGGTAAAAACACCTACTAAAACACTGGCAAATACAAAAACGTAATAATTGTTATCACCTTTTTGTCGCCAATATGTAAATTTTTTGAGTATATTGTATTTTTTCATCAAAGTAGATTAACTAATCGGCCGAAAAATCTTTTAATAATGACCTGTAATGCGAAAAGAAATTAGCCCGAGATATAAATCCTTTGTATTTTCCTTTGTGAGTAACAACAATATTAAAAACTCCACTTTTTTGTAGTTTTTCTGCAATAGTTTCAGGGTCTTCATGTTCGTACTCAATTACAATATCTGGTACGTACATAATTTCTTGCATCTTAATTTTTTTATATAAATCTCGTTTAAACATTATTTTTTTTATTCTGTTTAAATCAATAATCCCCAACAAAGTGTTGTCTTTATCAACAACCGGAAAAAAGTTTCTATGACTTTCAGATACTTTTTTGATAAGATCGCCTAAATTATCACTTATTTTAACGCTTAAAAAATCGTTTTCAATTAAAGAATCCATTTTAATAAGAGTTAAAGTGTTTTTATCTGCATGATGAGTTAATAATTCTTTACGTCGGGCAAGTTGAATTGTGTAAATATTGTTTTTTTCAAAAATTCTAACTGTAATAAACGAAATTGTAGATGTTATCATTAAAGGAAATAAAAGGTCGTATCCGTGAGTAATTTCGCCAATTAAAAAAATTCCGGTTAGAGGAGCTTGCAAAACTCCGGCAATTAAACCAGCCATTCCAACTAAAGCAGAATTGCTTGGAGAAATATCATATCCAAATTGATTAAAAATGATGGCTAAAAATAAACCGGTGTTAACTCCGGTAAAAAGAGTAGGGGCAAATATTCCGCCAATACCTCCGGCACCAAAAGTAAATGACGCTGCAATAATTTTAAGCAAAACCATTGCTAAGAATAAAATAAAAAGCAATAAAAAATTTTCTTGGTTATAGCTAAAAATGTTGCTTTGAAATAAATAACTGTAATCGCCATGTAAGGCAGAATTTATAGTTTCGTAACCCTCGCCGTATAAAGCCGGAAATATAAAAATTAACAACCCTAATAAACCACCCCCAATAAATAATTTTTTATAAGATTTTTTTATTTTGCTGAATATTTTGATGATTTTTGTGTAAATTTCGGTAAAGTAAACTGCAACTAAACCGGTAACTATTCCTAAAACTATAAAGTACGGTATTTGGTCGAGTACAAATTCATCATTTAAAGTAAAAGTGTACAACACATTTGTTCCGGTAAATAAAAACGAAGTAATAGAACCCGAAGCAGCAGCAAGTAAAATTGGAATAATTGATTGTGTTGTAAGGTCAATCATTATAACTTCCAAGGCAAAAACAACACC
>JAFGXO010000075.1 GCA_016936595.1 Bacteroidales bacterium
CAATAAAAATAATTATTGCTATAAATAAAAGTATATGTTTTTTAAAATTTTCAGCCATGTTAATGATGATAATTTTCTCCTTTTAATATAGTTAGTGCCCGGTAAATTTGCTCAACAAAAAATAATCTAACCATTTGGTGCGAAAAGGTCATTTTTGATAAAGCAATTTTGGGATATTTAGTTTTTAATTCTTCTGTAAAACCGTAAGGTCCTCCAATAATGAATGTAATATTTTGTCCTTGGTTCATTTTATTTTGAATAAATTTTGCGAAATTTGGTGAAGAATATTCTTTGCCATTTTCATCTAATAAAATGATAGCCGATTTACCGTCAATTGATTTTAATAATAATTCTTCTTCTTTTTTCTTTTGCTGTTCAATATTCAGCTTTTGAGTATTTTTTAAAGCTTGAATATACGTCATTTCAAATTTAACATAATGTTTTAATCTGTTAAAATATTCATTTATTCCTTCTTCAATAAACCCTTTATGAGTATTTCCAATATGTAATAATTCAATTTGCATTGTAAAGTTTAAAACAAAAAAAGTTAAGTTGCTTATAGTTCACTATTATGTATATTTTAAAACCCAATAAATATTTTAGTTTAAAATTGCAAATCTTATTCCACAATTTAAAACGCTTGTAAATACTGGTTTTAAAAGTACATATACCATATTTAGTTTGGTTTAATAAACTTATTATCAGTTGATTACGCAAAAAAGCAAAAAGAATGTCTTGCTTTAAAAAAAATACTATATTGTGTAAAAAATGTCGTAAATATTCGACAAATTTTAATAAAAAAATTGAGTTTTAAAAATAAATTTACAATAATTTAAAATTCTTTTTAAATACAAGGTTTTATTTTTATTTTTTTGAATTTTTAATTAGTTCTTATGTTTGAAAAAAACAATAAAATTATCAAGTTGTAATCCGCTTTAAGTATAAGTATTTTTAGTTCAAGTTTTGTTTTTGTATAAAAAAAATCTAAAAAACACAAAATAAAAAGTTGTAAAACATGGTTTAGTATTTTTTAATTCAAAATATTTGTTTGTTCAAAATTAAGTAAATATAATTGAAGTGTAATATTTTAATTAAACCCATTAAATTATTGAACTATGAGTAAATTAGTTGATGAATTCATGGCGAAAGTTATCGCCAAAAACCCCGGTGAGGTTGAGTTTCACCAAGCAGTTAAAGAAGTTGCAGAAACTGTAATTCCTTTTATTGAAGAAAATCCTAAATACAAACAATCAAAAGTTTTGGAGAGAATTGCTGAACCGGAAAGAGTGCTAATGTTTCGTGTTCCATGGGTGAATGATATTGGCGAGGTTCAAGTTAATAGAGGTTTTCGTATTGAAATGAATAGTGCAATTGGACCTTACAAAGGTGGTTTGCGTTTTCACCCAACTGTGTATCTTGGAATTTTAAAATTTCTTGCTTTCGAACAAGTTTTCAAAAACAGCTTAACTACTCTTCCAATGGGTGGAGGAAAAGGTGGTTCTGATTTTGATCCTAAAGGAAAATCTGATGCCGAAGTAATGCGATTTTGCCAAAGCTTTATGAGCGAATTGTTCCGTCATATTGGTCCTAATACTGATGTTCCTGCCGGAGATATTGGTGTTGGTGGTAGAGAAATAGGATATTTGTTTGGAATGTACAAAAAATTAAGAAATGAATTTACCGGCGTTCTTACAGGTAAAGGTTTAGAGTGGGGTGGTAGTTTAATTCGTCCGGAAGCTACCGGTTATGGAACTGTTTATTTTGCCGAACACATGCTTGGAACTAAAGGCGACAGCTTTAAAGGTAAAACTGTTCTTATTTCCGGTTCCGGTAATGTTGCTCAATATGCTACCGAAAAAGTTAACCAATTAGGTGGTAAAGTTGTTACATTATCTGATTCAAGTGGCTTTATTTATGATCCCGAAGGGATTGATTCTGATAAACTTGAATTTCTTATGCACCTTAAAAATATTAAACGTGGACGCATTAAAGAATATGCCGATAAATTTGGTTGCGAATATCACGAGGGCAAACGTCCTTGGGGTATTAAGGCTGATGTTGCTCTACCATGTGCTACTCAAAATGAGGTGAATGCTGATGATGCAAAAACAATGATGGATAATGGTGTTTATTGTATTGCCGAGGGTGCTAATATGCCTTCTACTAACGATGCAATTGATATTTATCTTGAAAATAAAATCTTATATGGTCCCGGTAAAGCTGCTAATGCCGGTGGTGTTGCTGTTTCTGGTCTTGAAATGTCTCAAAACTCTATTCGTTTACAATGGACTCGCGAAGAGGTTGATCAAAGATTATTTAAAATAATGTCTGATATTCACGATACTTGTGTTAAATATGGTAAAGATGGTGATTATATTAACTATGTACAAGGTGCAAATATTGGCGGTTTTGTAAAAGTTGCCGATGCAATGCTTGCTCAAGGTATTGTTTAATCTCTTTTTTTTATTTTTATAAATTTAACCGCTCTCTTTGGGAGCGGTTTTTTTTGATTTATTTTTTGTTCGTC
>JAFGXO010000076.1 GCA_016936595.1 Bacteroidales bacterium
AATATCAAACACCCAACAACAAGCAATGTTTGTAGCGTGGTTTTTTATGCTCGTTTTTATTATGATGAGTGGTCTTTTTACTTCAACGGATAGTATGCCTGAGTGGGCTCAAAATTTGAATTTTATTAATCCGGTGGCTTACTTTATCAGGATAATTAGAATGGTTTTATTAAAAGGTTCAGGCTTTTTTGATGTTAAAAAAGATCTTTTATTATTGTTGGGCTATGGTATAATAGTTTTTAGTTTGGCAACTTTGAGATACAGAAAAACTAGTTAAAAACTGAAAATTTATGTTCAATGTAATCTTTTGAAATTAAGATACTTGCTATAGTTAAAAAACATTTTTAATTCTTATCTTTTTATTTTTTTTAAAAATTATGAAAATAATAACAGTAAAAAATCTTGTTAAAAAATTTGGTGATTTTATTGCCAATGATAATCTAAATTTTGAGGTTGAAAAGGGTGAGGTTTTTGGTTTTTTGGGAGCAAATGGTGCCGGAAAAACAACCGCAATCAGAATTTTAACCGGATTATCAAAACCTACTTCGGGAGAAATAAAAGTTGCAGGGTTTGATATTTACAAACAGACCGAACAAATAAAACGAAATATAGGCTATATGAGCCAAAAATTTTCTCTTTACGAAGATTTAACTGTTTTTGAAAATATTAGATTTTATGCAAGCGTATATGGCTTGTCTAAAAATGAAATTAAACAAAAATCGGAAAATTTACTCGTAAAATTAGAAATGACTACCTATCGAAATAGCCTTATTAAATCGTTGCCCTTAGGTTGGCGACAAAAATTGGCTTTTTCTATTGCAATTTTTCATAATCCAAAAATTGTTTTTCTTGATGAACCTACCGGCGGCGTTGATCCAATTACTCGAAGAATGTTTTGGGAACTTATTTATGATGCTGCAAATCAAGGAATTACTGTTTTTGTTACTACTCACTATATGGATGAGGCTGAATATTGCAACAGGGTTTCTATTATGGATAAAGGTAAAATTGCTGCATTAGATACACCCGAAAATTTAAAATCGCTTTTTAATGTGAAAAATATGGACGAGGTTTTTGTTAAAATTGCTCGGTAAAATAGGAATTTACAATAAATAAAATTCTTCCTTGAAAAAAGGGACAGGAGAATGTAATATGAAAGAATTAGTTAATTTTATAAAAAAAGAGTTTAAACATATTTTGCGAGATACACGCACTTTGGTTATTTTGTTTGGCATACCTATTATTCAAATATTGCTTTTTGGATATGTAATTACTACGGATATTAAAGACGCCGGAATTGCTATTCTTGACCTGTCAAAAGATCAAACAACTCAGGATATTACTTCAAAATTGATCTCGTCGGGATACTTTGTTATTCATAAAAATTTAAATTCTTATGATGAAATTGAAGCGGTTTTTAAACAAGGTGAAGTTAAAGAGGTTATTGTTTTTGAGGAAAATTTTGGTAAAAAATTAATAGCAACAAATTCGGCAAATGTTCAACTAATTGCCGACGCTACCGATGCAAATACTGCAAATATAATTGTTATGTATACTTCGGGTGTGATTTTAGATTATGTTAATTCACTTAATAAAACAATAGATGCTCCTTTTAAAGTTGATATTAATGAACGGATGCTTTATAACGAAGAGCTAAAAAGTAGTTTTATGTTTGTGCCCGGAATTATGGCAATGATTTTGATGCTTATTTCAGCCATGATGACCTCAATTTCTATTGCTCGCGAAAAAGAACTCGGCACGATGGAAATATTACTTGTTTCGCCGCTAAAACCAATTCAAATAATTATTGGAAAAGTTGCTCCCTATTTGCTTCTTTCGTTAATAAACGCAATATCAATTTTATTGATTGGCTATTTTATTTTTGGTGTTCCTATAAACGGTAGTTTAGTTTTACTTATGAGCGAAACAATGCTGTTTATTTTGCTTGCTTTATCTCTTGGAATATTAATTTCTACTGTTGCCAAAACTCAACAGTTTGCAATGATGGCTTCGATGTTTGCTTTGATGTTGCCAACTATGCTTTTGTCGGGTTTTGTTTATCCTGTTGAAAATATGCCTGTTTGGCTTCAGGTGATTTGTCATTTAATGCCGCCTAAGTATTTTATAACCATAGTAAAAGGTATAATGCTTAAGGGTACCGGACTGTTTTTTATTTGGAAAGAAACTTTAATTCTTGTTGTTTTTACACTTTTTTTTATTGGCATGAGTGTAAAAAAGTTTAAAATAAGATTGGAATAAAATTAAATTAAACCCACTTCATCGGCTAAAAATATCAATAATAAACAAACTCCAAAAGCAATAATTGGAGCTATTAGCCACATTATAAAAAATTTATTTACCTCCGTTTTACGAAAAATGTTCTTGAAACCAAGTTTTGCAACACCAATACCCAGAATCGCTGCAACATTTAACTGAACAAGTGATGTTGGAACACCTTTTATTAGCGAAGCCGAAAGAAGTAAACTTCCTGATATAAAGGCTATTATAACTGCTTCAATTCTTCCAAAAAGAACAATTTCTTTGCCTGTTTTTTTTACAATTTTATTGCCGAAAATAGAACTTCCAATTGCAAAATTAGGAGCTACAATTAAAGTTGCAAGTATCATAACATGAATAAAATTAGCATCTGAAACTCCAATTTCATTACTTGCCATTGTAGCAATTGGTCCTGCTGCATTTGCAACATTATTTGTGCCAATTGAAAACGCAACATACAGCGACATTATAACTATTAAAGTTTTTAAAATAGGATTATCGTTAACTTTTGCCGAACTTGTATAGCCTTTTTTTCTTAGAGGTCTGTATATATATTTGCCAATAAACAATGCAAGAAAAAACGAAATAATTGGCATAATAAACCACGTAGGCAAAATTTCTACAAATAAAGTGTGTGAATTAAATTCATGAAAATACAATGCAGGAGCAGTTACAGCCAAAACAGTAGATTGACTTGTAGATTGCGGAATTCCAAGAATATTTGCAATAAGTAATGATATTGCAACAGCAAATAAAATTATCGAAACGGTAATATAAGTCATCATTTCGGGAGCAAGCAAACCTTTGCTCAGAGTTTTGGCCGTTTGTTCTCCTCCAACTAATGCACCTATAAAAACCATTAATCCAAATAAACCGGGAATAATATTTTTTTTGAGAATATTTGCTCCAAAAGCTGCTGAAAATGCAGGTGCTGTTCCGCTGCCGCCCATATTTATTGACAAAAATATAGCAATAATAAACGGAATTAGAAAAGGTATTAACATATCTGTTTTTTTTGCAAATTTAGATAGTAATACGTTTGAAAAATACCGATTTTAAACGTAATTTTGATTTAAGTATTTAAACGTATAAATTTAATTAACCGTAAAAATTTTGTTTTTTATAGCATAAATAACAAGTTCGGCAGTGTTTTTTGTATTTGTTTTAAGTAGTAGATTCTCGCGATGCTTATCTACTGTTCGTTTACTAATAAAAAGTTTATCTCCAATTTCATTATTTGATAAACCTTTGCATATTTGCAATAAAACTTCAACTTCTCTTTTGGTGAGTTCTTTGTTCTTTTTTTCGTTTTTTTGAGTATTAAGCCCCGAAACTATTCCTTTTAAAATTTCGGGTGAAAAATAATTATTGCCTTCTAAAACTTCTGATATTGCAATTTTAACATCGCTAAAATCTGAATTTTTTAAAAGGAATCCTTTTACGCCAACTTCTATCATTGGCGTGTAATATTGTTCATCTGAGTACATAGACAGAGCTATTATTTTTAAATTAGGATATGTTTCTAAAAGTCTTGTAGCTGCTTGTATTCCATTTATTTCGGGCATTTCAATATCAAGAAGAACTAAATCTGCTTTATTTTTCTCAAAATTATCCAAAATTTCCCTGCCATTTTTTGCTTCGTAAATTTGCTCTACAAAATCAAGTTTAGAAAGCAACAATTTAAGCCCTTCTCTAAAAAGAGAATGATCATCGACTAAGTATATATTAATTTTGTTCATTTAAAGGAATTTTTATTCTTATCCAAAAGCCTGATTTTGGGTTTGTGTTAAAATCAACAGTTCCGTTAACGGAT
>JAFGXO010000077.1 GCA_016936595.1 Bacteroidales bacterium
AGTGGGTTAAAAATATATACTAAACCCGGATTTAAGTTTGTTGTTGAGTTTATTGAATTATTTTCTACATTGTAAGAAGCCGATGGTGTAGTACCCGGGGTAATACTAATTTGTTTGTTCATACATAAGCCGGCATTGTTTATTCCTATTGATGCAGAACCTGCTGCATTTGAGTGCATTATTCCGTACCAGAATTCAATAACATAAGAAGTTTCATAAAGTTTTACTTGAAAATTTTGTCTTTGACCGCCCCATAAAACATCAAGCCATTCAATAGTGAAAACTCTTGTTGGTGTAGTTCCTTCGGTGGCGTATATTATTCTTGTTTGTGCGTCGGCAGTTAAATCGTCCCATAATGGTGCTAAAAAAGGAATAGTTCCTGCATTATTTAAAGTGTTAATTTCGGCGTTTGCTAAGTATGATGTTCCCATTTCAACCCAACCGTTTATGTTGGCTCTAACATTACTTATAGCTACTCCGTCGTATTTAAAATCAAATCCTGCCGGTAAACTGATATTAACTCCATCGTTGCCATCTGCTGTAACAACAGTTCCAGTTATTGGTTCAAATAAATCTTGTCTGTATGAAAAATTGTATTTAAAATCAGGAATACCTTTTATTGAAATATTATCTACTGCAAAAGGAGGATTAGAACCTACCGAACCATCATTTCTCCATCTGAATGCAATATAAAATTGTTGTCCGTCAACAACCGATAAGTCATAGGTGCCGGTTGTCCATGTTCCTTGTCCTGCAAATTCTGTTTGGTTTGCTATTGACCAATTTGTGCCGTCTGTTGACCACATAATCTGTCCATAATCGTACCATGTTTCTCCATTGCATTGCCAATCAAATTCTATTGTTACATCTCGATAACCTGTAGCGTCAATTTGCACATTGTAATATGCTATTTCATCGCCATCATTACCATTATTATATTGATAAGCTGTACCATTATTGTAAATTGTTAAACAATTACCATTTCCTGCCCTTGCAGCAATTCCCCAATCGTTAGAAGAATTAGTTAATTCTGTATAAAACCAATCTCCTTCACCATCGAGGTCTCTCTTGGTTGATATTAAATTGAAATCTTCTGCAAAAAACTCACACCCAATAATATCAACAGCTATTTCTGTTGAAGGCGAAATAGTAGATAATGCACCGGTTGTTGCAGATAAGGTAACGTATTCGCCTCCGGTGGTAAACATAAAACCGGAACCCGAAAAATCTGCAACTCCATTAACAAAGGACATTGAGTTGTTAGTAATCAATAATGTTCCAGAATTTGAAAGCGTAACTGCCGAGTTAATATCTGTGTCAACATTCCCATTTTCATCAGTAGCGTATATAACAGGTTGTTGAGCAAGAGCAACTCCTGATGAAGCAGTAGATGAAGGTTGTCCGATGAAGATTAATTGTGTAGCTGTAACAATTACTTCATTTTTTGTGTTTCCTGAATTTTCATTTTCGCCAATTGCAAATCCGCTACTTGTTGCTTCAAGCGAGAACGAATTATTTGTTACTTCAAACACAAAATTTTGTTTATCTATTGTAGTTGGTAAAGTTCCTCCTAAAGAAGATTTTAACCAAATTTTTAAAGTGTAAGTTTTACTTTGATTATCTGCAATGTACCCTAATTCACCAACATTATTTGTTATTGCTGAAAAAGTAATATCGGTTGCGTTTACAGTACCATAAATTGTAGTAGTTCCGTCAGTTAAAGTTGCACCCTCAATTGCATCAGACCATGTAGCTATATCATTTCCGGCAGCTTGCGAAATAACTATTTCGTTAATTAATGTATTCAATACATCTGTAGCAGGAGTTGAACCATCGTCTTTTACAGTAAAATCAAAATTTAAAAATGATTCAGCTTCGGTGTCAATTAAAGAAGAAATTGTTGCAGGTTCTACTGAGCTTCCTGCCGTAATAGTATTTTCTCCGACCAAATCGCCTGAAAGCTCTATGTCATCAAGTCCCCAACCGGAGTATGTTTCAGTACCGTCTGTTGATCCCATGTAAAATCTGAACCTGAAATTTGCGTTTCCATCGGCATAAGCAGAAACATCCCATGAATATTGATTCCATGAAGTTTCTTGAAATGATCCTCCATTAGTAAATAATGTTTGCCATGCAGAACCGTCGTAAACCTCTAAACCCAAATGATCCCATGAAGATGATTCGCAACCTGAAAAAGACCAGAAAGATAATTGTACATTAGAGTAACTTGAACAGTCTATTGTTGGAGATGTTGCGTCTTCTCTAACCATATTGTTAGGATAGTCTGTTCCGAGCGGACATGCTAAAATGTAGCCGTCTGAAGTGGCAGTGTGATCGTCGTCCGGTTCTGCAATCGCTACACCTCTTTGCCAGTATGAACCACCTAAAGTCCAACCTTTGTCGGTTGAAAAATCATCTGACCATAAAACACCCTTTGGGGATTTGTTTTTTAGTAATTTATTGTTATCAACGCTAAAATATGTTACAGGTTTAGTGTTTTTATCATTAGGAGAGGTTTGAATATTGGCTGTTTGAGATGCAGCATCAAGAAATTTTACTTGAGGAATTTGTGAAAAGCCAACAAAAGTTGACAAAAATACAAGTAAGATTAGATTTAAAAGAAATTTTTTCATGGCTATCACTGTTTTTTTTATTATAGACGTAATTTTTGCAAAAAAAGTTGCTTGAAATTTATTTATAAAATGTTTTTAAATATCCGTTTAGTTTTTTAGATATGAACGAAAAAAAAATAAAAATGTTAGTTGTTTTTAGATGAAAGAGGTAGACAAAAGGTTAACAGTTTTGAAAAATGATGATAATTAGATGTTTAAGTTTGAGTATTTGTTTTTTTGTAATTTTTTTATGAAATAAAATTTTAAAGACTTTTGCTATCATCATTTATAAAAAAGATGTAAAAATTTTTAATTAAAATTCGGAAAAAATCGCTTAAAGAAGAAAATGTTTTTCAAATTATTTCAAGTTAAATTTTTGAACATCTCCGTATAATTTTAGTTCATCAATAAACTTATTTATTTCTATAGGAGAGATGATATAAGATTTTATTTTGGTTTCTAAATTTTTTGTCCTGAAAAGTATTAAGATTCTTTTTTCATTTGAAGAAAACTGAACATTTAGAATTGTTCCAGTTTGTTTAAAAGTAATAATTTCTTTTCCATCTTTATTAAAAATAACACAATCGCCCAGTTCGTTTCCGTAGGCAAAAAAGTTATTGTTGTCTGAAATATCAGCACAAGTAATTTTTGAATTTGTTTTAATTTGATTTGTTATTTCAAAATTTTGGGAAATGAGATATAATATATCGTTAGCAAATGCTATTATTTTAATTTTTTTTGCTTTAGAGGTTTTTACAATTGTAGAATTATTTATAGAAATTGAGTCAATAATTTGCCCTGAGGTATTTAGTTTTAAAATTGAATTTTTTGTTGATGCAAATATTTGATTGTAAAACATACTTGCTGATGTTATTTTATAATTTAAATTATTGTTTGTAATTAAATTGCCCGTATCAGAGAATATTTTAATTGAATTTTCGGAAATTACGTGTATTTTTTTATTTGTTTCTGAGAAGTAAATTAGTTTAACCGGTTCATTAATTTTAACGTTATATGATTTTTTCGATGAGATATTCGATATAATAAATTGGTTATTAGTTGTTGAAATAATATAGTTGTCGTTAGATGAAAAAAATACGTTTTGAATTACTAAGGTGTCAATAATCAAAATAGGTTTCTGAAGTAAATCAATAACTTGTAAATTATTGTTTAAAAAAGCAATATATGAACTGGTATTTGAATATTTTACGTTTGTTTTGTTTCTATATTTATCAAAATTAAAATCGGAGCTATTTATTTTCCATTTTCTAATTGTTTTATCTTTTGAAATAGTGATATATTCTTCATTTTTAGTTTCGTATTTTATATCAAAAATTTCATCAATGTGTCCGGTTAAGTTTTTGCATGTGTTGGTATTAATATTTATAATTTTTGCTTCTGCATTTTTAGAAAAACCTATTATATTAGCCGAATCAATAAAGTTAATATTATTAATAAAACCTGTAAAATCGTTATATTGGAAAGTAATTTTATTTTCTTTTAAACTTAAGATTTTAACTGAAAAATGATTTTGAGCTTGATTATTTATACAAAAAACTACTTTTTTATTGTCGGGTGAAAAATTTGCTCTGCTTAAAAATGACGCATCAAAATCGTAATCTAATTCATGCATGTAGCTATTAATAATTTTCCCTTCAAAACTAAAAATTGTAATTTTATTTTCTAAATCTACAGTTAAAATTAGCGATTTATCATAAGAAAAATTCGCGTAAATAACTTCGGCAGAGTTGGTTATTTCGTTCAATAAAATTCCGTTAGTTGACCAAATTTTAGTTTTTAGATCAGATCCGCAAGTAACGATTGTAGAATTGTCGGCTGAGATTGTTGCATAATTTACATAAGCACCATGCGAAAATTCAGTTATTTTAAGCCCAAGTGTGTCAAATATATATATCTTTCCGTCAAATCTTGTGCTAATAAGGATTTTTGAGTTGTTATGAAAAAAAGTTGCTGATGAAATTTGTGTTACTGAATTAATATTAGTAATTTTTCCTTGTTTATTAAATATATTAATATTGGATTTATTATTTAAATAATTTATAGTAAGGTATTTAGAACAATCGTTGCTTAAATAAGCATCATTAAAATTAAAAGATATTGTATCTATTATGGAATAAAAAATATTAGTTTTGTGAAACGATTTAAGCATGGCTTCAATAGTAATAACATTATATTTATCTATTGAATATGCTTTTTGAGCAAGTCGTAAACTTTTAGTTGGGTCAGTTTCAATAATGTTTAATGATTCATACGCATAAAGAGTTGATTCTGCTTTAATTTTATTTTTTAAAGCTAAATTTTTTTGATTTTTAGCAATTATTCCTCCGGTAAGAGCAATAACAAATAAAAGTAAAAAAAACAATGCAAATCTTTTATTTTTTAAAGACTTATTTTTTTGAATTTTAGCTTCTTCTTCAAATTTTTTCTTTTGGTCTAATTCTTTTTGTATTTGAATTTCATACTTAATTCTTTTGTTTTTTGCCCACAAAATAGGGGTAATTAGTGCATCGTGAGAAATTTCATAAAAAACATCGTTGTTTTTGTTTTTTATTATTTTAATTAAATGGTTGTCGATTAAATATTTTAATGTTTTTTCGCTAAGGTTGTATTTTTGAATTATTATTCCTTCGTAAACTGTTAATTTTCGTTTTTCGTATTCAAAAATCAGTTCATCTTCTATAAGTTTACGTGCAGATATTTGTTGTTCAGAATTTTCAATTTTTTCCACAATTGTTTCATAATAATCTCGGTAAATATCTTCAAAATTATTTAAATCAGATAAATAAATGTTTTGTTTATTTTTGTTATATGATATTTTTTCAATTTCTCTTCCAATAATTTGAAGTTGATATGTTTCAATTTTTTGAGTATTATTTTTTGTAAGAAACTGTAAAATCTTGTCGATAAGGTTTTGGCATATAGTAAAAGGTTTAGAGGTTAAATTATTGTCTATATTATACTTATGTTTAAATGATGAGGTTTTAAGTAGTATATTTTGAGCATTAATTGAGTTTATAGGTTGTATTTCAATAATGTTTTCATTAATATTTATTTTATCTTCAAAATATTCAAGTTTTTGCAACTTATCTGTTCTTATTGAAAAAACAATTTTTATATTTATTTTTTCATATAATTTTTTTAATCCTAAAGCAGTTAAAGTGTCAGGATTTTTGTCTAATTTTTGACTAATATAATCTCTAAGTCTAACCGGAATTTGTTCGTATATAAGAGCATGTAATTCACGTTTTAAAACGCTAATTTGTGTTTCTTCATACGAAAAAATATTTTCAAATTGATCAAGAATTAAAACTAATGTAGTATCAGATGCCGCTTCAATTCTTTTAAATTTATACCATAAAGTTTCTTCGGGCTCAATAATTTTATCGAGATAAGAGTTAGTAGGCATTTGATCTTTTATTTGCTCGTTAATTTGCTCAAAAATATTTTGAGCTGATTTTTTCATGTAATTTTTAACCGACAAATAAAAAATTTTGAATTTGGATTTTTTTTCTAAAAGAGGAATAACTCCTGCTTTAAGAATTGAGGTTTTACCAATTCCGGCACTTGCATGTAAGGTAGTTATTTTTTTAAAATTAATGCTTTTAAAAACTTCATTTACAGATGTTTCCCTTTCAAAAAATAAATCTTTTTCGTCAGTTTCAAAAGGGCGTAAACCAATAAATCTGAATTTTTGTTGCATTATATTTGTGTACTTTTTGTCAAAGATAATTTACTTTTTTTAAATAAAAAAAAATGATTTTACTTTTTTTTAATTTGATATAAAAAAATCAATTGTATATTTGTTGACTGATTAATGTATTATGAGTTAAAAAATGAGAAAAAATAAGATTTTTTTGTTGGTAATACTTTTATTATTGTTTTATTTTAATTCAATATCTCAAGTTCCAAATATTTTTGGAGGTAAAATAGGGTATGGGTTTATAATGCCACATTCGCCGGATATGCGTTATTTTATTGAAAAAAGAATTACTCAGTTTAACGTAAATATTGGTTTTCAAACAGTGGGTAAAAAAACTTGGCAGCAAGATTGGGGTTTTCCTGAGCTTGGAGTTGGTTTTTACTATGCAAATCTCGGAAATCCCACTGTGCTTGGATGTTCAAAAGCTGCTTATTTTTACTTTGATATGCCTATTTTATCCGATAATTTTTTTGCTTTAAGTTTTTATGTAGGCTTGGGCATGTCTCATTTATCAAAAATTTTTAATTATCAAACAAATATAACTAATATTGCAATAGGGACGCATTTTAATATTTATGCAAATGTGAATTTAGAAGCTCAATTACGCATGAAAAAGTTTATTTATTTTGCCGATTTTGGTATAACTCATTATTCTAATGGGGGGTCAAAAAAGCCAAATTTGGGCTTAAATGTGATTGCCTTGTCGCTTGGAATGAAGTATAAGGCAGTTAATTTCGCTAAAAACAAGGGTATGTCTTCCAATTTTTCGCCTCATTATGATATTCAAATTTTGCAAACAATAACAGCACGGGCTGCGGGTTTTTCTGTTAGTCAAAAATCTATGCTTGTTGTAGGTTTAAGTGCTGATTATGGTAGGTACTTATCAAACAAAAGCCGTATTGGTGCGGGTTTAGAGTTTTTATATGATGCTAATGCCATTCGTTATTTTGAGGTTGATAATGAGTATAATTCAACAAATTTAGATTATTTTTCTACCGGAGTGCATGTTTCATATTCTGCTGTTATTGGTAATGTTCAGTTTACGTTTCAGCAACTTTTTTTTCTTTATCAAAAATATAATTTTTATAAACATTGGCAACGATATGGTTTTAGGTTATTAATTGGCGATAATATGGTTTTGGGAGCCGCCTTATCTGCATATTATTTTCAAGCATTGTTTATAGAACCCAGTTTTGGCTTCCGATTTGGAACGTAGTTTTTTATGTTCTAATTGACAAAAATTATTTAAAATGAGTTGTTTTTTTATGACTTCTTTTTTGCTTGATTTTTAGTGCTCGTAGTTAGAAGAAATTTTTTGTCATTAAAAAAATTATCAGATAAAAAAAGCACCTGAATTTTTGTAATTTCAAGTGCTTGAACAGTTTAATAAAAAAAACTTATTTAGTTTGTTTTAAACTTAAATTTAATATTAGATAGTTCATTATTAGCTTTAACAATTTTTTCAGCCAAAGAATTTTTAAAAATTAACAGGCGTTGGTTAATATTTTCATCAGTAAGAGCAATAATTTGAGTTGCCAGAATAGCTGCATTTTGAGCTGCATTTAAACCAACGGTTGCAACCGGAATACCCGGAGGCATTTGAACAATAGCCAAAAGTGCATCTAAACCTGCCGGCGAAGCAGAACTAATAATTGGAACTCCAATTACAGGTAATGTAGTAGATGCCGCAATAACGCCCGGCAAATGTGCTGCCATTCCGGCTGCTGCAATAATAACTTTTATGCCTCTGTTTTTTGCTTTTGTAGCAAAATCTTCAACTTGTTTTGGTGTTCTGTGAGCCGAAAGTGCATTAATTTCAAACGGAATTTCAAGCTCATCAAAAAATTTAGCAGCTTTTTCCATAATTGGTAAATCAGATGTGCTGCCCATTATTATACTAACTATTGGATACATTTTCTTTATTTTTATTCATAAATCATTTATCAATTTGTAATATAGAATTTTATCTATTTAAAAACTACTTTTGTAATACCCTGTCCGCCCATTCTAATATCAGCGTCGCCGTACCAATCAATTTGGTCAACGGTTTTTAAATATTGGCGAATTAAATTTCGCAAAATTCCATCGCCCGTGCCATGCAAAATTGTAAGTTCATTAGCTTCAGCAATTAAAGCATTGTCGATATATTTTGCCACACGTTCAAGAGCGTCGTTTCCGCGTTTACCTCTAACATCAAGTCCAAAAACAAAATTATTGTTATCAGATTTATCCATTTCAATGTTAATATTTATTTTTTTCTGCGTATTATCAGCACCAATTTTTTCTAATAATTCAAGTTTTGCAAATGTACGTAAATTTCCGGCAAAAATCATAGCTGTACCATCTTTAATTTCCTCAACTTTACCTTTTAAACCCGATTTTTTTATCAGCACAAAATCACCAATTTCTATTTTCCCCATAGGAGATTTTTTTTTCTTTTTCTTCTTATTTTTTGCAATCTTTTTTTCTTCGTTTATTATTAGATTTTTTTGATGTTTAATTTCGTCTTTTATTTCCTCTTTTTTCTGAATAAATTCTTTTCGTGCTGTTTTAACTGCTTCTTTTTCAGCGTTTTGAGTAATAATTTCTTTAATTGTTTTTTCTATAGATTTGTTAGCACTGTTTAAAATTTGGTTTGCTTTTTCTTCGGCTTCTAAAATTATCTTTTTCTTCTCGTTAATTATTTTTTCTTTTTCATTTCTGTAACTTAAAACTTTGTCGCTGAGTTCTTTTTTTATTTTGTTTATCTCGTAACGTTCTTTTCTAATTTCGCGGGCTTGTTGTTCTATGTCTCCTATTATTTTATCAAAATTAACAACATTTTTGCCGGCTTTTTCTTTAGCATTATTGATAACATTTTCTGAAAGACCAATATTTTGAGCAATTTCAAAAGCAAATGAACTTCCCGGACGTCCAACTTCTAACAAATACAATGGTTTTAAATTTTGACGATCAAATAACATAGCAGCATTAATAATTCCGTTTTTTTGTGCTGCAAAGTGCTTTAAGTTAGAGTAGTGTGTATTTATTACAGCTTTAGCGTTTGTTTTTAATAATTCCTCAAGAATAGCTTCGGCAATAGGGCCTCCCATAGCAGGGTCGGTTCCTGAGCCAAATTCATCAATTATTACTAAAGTTTTGTCGTTGGCTTTTTCAATAATATTTTTCATGTTAAAAAGATGCGAACTGTATGTACTTAGGTCATTATCAATAGATTGATTGTCTCCAATATCTGCAAATATCTGATCAAAAAGTCCAAATTTTGAAGTGTTTTTTACAGGTACTAAAAATCCGCATTGAACCATATATTGTAATAAACCCACAGTTTTTATAGCAATAGATTTTCCGCCGGCATTAGGCCCAGAAATTAAAGTAATACGCTCATTATCAGTTAATTCTAAATCAAGAGGAACAATTTTTTTGTTTAATTTTTTATATGATTTAAGCAATAATGGATGTCTGGCATATCTTAAACTTATATTTGTAGTTTGCTCAATAATAGGCATTTCGCACTCTAAATCAATTGCTAATTTTGCTTTTGCTCTAATAAAATCAATTTCGGCTAATATTCTGTAATTTTGCAGTAAATCTTCGGAATAAGGTCTAATTTCATCAGAAAAAGCAATAAGTATTTTTGTGATTTCTCGTTTTTCTTCAAAGTATAAATTTCTAATAACATTGTTAATTTCAACGCTTTTTATTGGCTCAATATACACAGTTCTTCCGGTTGAAGAATAATCCTGAACAATTCCTTGTAATTTGTTCTTATTCATAGCATTAACAGGAATTAACATTCTTCCGTTTCTTACGGTAATGTTTGCTTCGTCGTCTAAAAAACCGTTGTTTTTAGCATCATTAAAAGCCCGCCTTACAATACCTGAAACCTGCGATTCTTTTGATGAAATTTCGCTCCTGATTCTTTTTAATTCTTTTGAAGCATTGTCTTTTATCTCGCCTTCGATTGTTAATATTTGTTTAATTAAATCAAAAATTAATTTATAAATTTTTACATCACTTATTTTTTTAGTTAAATTTGGATAGTTTTCTTTATTTTCTTCGTTCTTAAAAAAATTAACTATACCCTGAAGCATATTTAGCGACCTCCAAAGTTTCAGAATTTCTTCTTGGTTAAGATAAGTGTTTTCAACCGTCAAATTTTTCAAACTTTCTCTTAAATCATAAAGATATTCAATGGACAAATCTTTTTCCTTTAAAATTTTGGTAAATTCATAAGTGTATTGTAATCTTTTTTTTACTTTAAAAAAATTATTGTCAAAGTAAATTTCGTCAACTAATGATTTACCTAAATCGCTAATAAACATTTGGTTCAAGAGCGTAATAATTTTATCAAATCCTATTTTGTTCTCTAAATTCATTTATATTACATCGATAGTTAAAAAAAAATTATAAAAATATTGTTTGCAATATTAATAAAGTTCGCAATAAAAGTTTATATTTGAACCTTAAAAAAATGGAATTACACATTTAAATATTAAATACATGGTTTACCAAAAGCTTTTCACAAACAGTAATTTTCCTATTTTACTCATTGATTTAGAGAGTTGTAAAATTTTAGATGCAAATGTTAAAGCTTCTATTATTTCCGGTAAGTCAATTGAGGCTTTAAAAAATAAAAGTTTGTTGAAAGTATTTGAAAATTCAAAAGAAATTGGGCTTCACATTGAAAATTTAAAAATTTTTGATAATTATAATTTTAAGTTGCCGGTATATTTTTCAGGAGAAAAGATTGTTAATTACTATGTTAGTTCTATTTCAATTAAAGAAAATAATTCTGCTTTTTTAGTTTTTAAAGAGTTTGATGATAATTCTATTTTAGAAAACGTAAACATTAATCGATTAACCGATGAAATAATTGGAACATTTGAGTTAGATGTTGATAATAATTTTTCAACTTACGATAATGATTTTTTGTTTATTTTTAATAATAATGATAATGAAATTTTATTTAATGATTGGCTTAATAAATTCATTGATAAAGATGTACAACAAATTTCTGAATATTTAACTAAATTAAAGAACTCAGAGTTTAATCAAAAGTTTAGTTTAAACACCCAATGCACAAATTTTAAACACATAATACTAAAGTTAACTCCGGTGTACTTTAATGGTGTACTTGAAATTATTAAAGGTACAGTTGTAGATATTACTTCAAGTATTGCACTAATAAGTCAATTGTCTGAAAAACAAGCATTTATAGAAGAAGTTTCAGAACAAACACCAAATATTATATTTATTTTTGATGTTGAAAAAGGGAAAAACACATATATAAATAAAGATTTAAGATTGTTGCTTGGTTATGATTTAGACGAATTACCCGAAGAGAGTACTTTAATTGTTAAACAGCTAATCCATCCTTCAGATATAGACCAATTTTTTGATTATCAACGTTTAACAGATAACTGGAAAAAAGAATATATTCATACTTTTGATATGCGATTAAAAGACAAACAAGGTAATTGGAGATGGTTTTACGGTCGCGAAAAAGAATTTGTGCGAAAAAACGGGAAGATTATAAAAACTATTGGTGTTTTAGTTGATAATACCGGACGACTTGAAAATGAGGCAAAAATTATTAAACAAAATAAACAATTTCAAATCTTAAATGAACAATATCGTGCCCAAAATAAAGAATTGTTAGAAGCCAAAGAAAAGGCTGAAAGAAGTAATTCACTTAAAACAGAGTTTTTGCATAATCTCTCTCACGAAATTAGAACACCAATGAATGGTATAATCGGATTTGCAGAATTATTAAATGAAAATTTGAATCCTGAAAAAAGCAAATTTTATTCTCAGGTTATTTTAAATAGTGGCAGGCAATTACTGCAAATTATTGATGATATTCTTGAAATTTCTAAACTCGACACAAAACAAGTTGTAGTTGAAGAAACAAACATTAATTTAAATCAGTTTTTAGAGGAAATTTTTGGCATTTTTGACTTTAGAGCTAAGCAAAACGGCATGCCGTTGTATCTTGTTAAACAAATGAGCGATAAAGAAAGTAACATTGTTGTTGACGAAACAAAATTGAATAAAATAATTTCTAATTTAATAGATAATGCTCTAAAATACACTCAATCGGGTTATGTTGAGATTGGAAATCAATTGGTTGACGGAAAAGTTCATATTTATGTGAAAGATACAGGTGTTGGTATTTCTGAAAATATGAAATCCGAAATATTTGAAAGATTTAGAAGAGCCGAGGATAATTTGGTCAAAAAAAATGACGGATTGGGTCTTGGGCTTTCAATAGCTAAAGAAAATGCCGAATTATTAAAAGGAATAATTAATCTTGATTCAAAAGTAGGAGTAGGCACAACTTTTACTCTTATTTTACCCTACAACAGAGTTTTTGAAGAAAATGAATTTGTTGTTAGTCAGTCAGATATAGATGATGAATTTGATGAACCTCCAAGAATACTTATTGCCGAAGACGAAGAAATCAACTTTGTTTATATAGATTTGTTGATAAAAAATAAATTTCAAAATGTTAAAATTATTCATGCAAAAAATGGGCAGGAAGCAGTAAATTTTTGCCAAAAAGACAAATATATAAAATTAGTTTTTATGGACATAAAAATGCCATTAATGAACGGATTTGAAGCAACAACCGAAATAAAAAAGTTTTATCCTGATTTGCCTATAATTGCCCTTACAGCATACACTTCCGACGAAGATAAAAAAGAAGCTCAACGTGTTGGTATCGACGAATTTATGTCGAAACCTGTTGAAAAACAAAAATTATTTTCAATTATTCAGAATATTTTGTTTAATGAAAATAGTTAAGCTTGATTTTTTAAAATAAAGTTTATTAGGGCTTAAAAGCTTATGTAAAATATAACTTCTCCGCAATTTGTATTCAAAAAATAGACACAAAGTGCTGATTTAGAGTGTTAAAAAGTTATTGAAATACAGTAGTTTAACAATAAAGCATTCCTGTATTTTATTTTTATAAAACTATTTGTAACTGTCTGTTAAATAGTGATATACAATGATAAATGGTGGTTTACTTAATACTCTGTTAAATATAAATGATGAAATTTTATTTTTTATGCAGAAATTTTATTTCTTTGAAATAAATCAATAGCTTAATTTTTTTTTTATTCAAAAAAAAAGTAAATTTGCAGCCAATTTTTTAATGATGTTGTCCAAAAAAAAATAACATCAAAATAATAATGTTATAAAATGATAAAAATTACTTTTCCAGACGGAACAATTAGAGAATACGAGAGTGGAATAACCGGACTTGATATAGCAAAAAGTATAAACGAACGACTTGCAAATGAAGTGCTTGCAGTTAGCATTGACGATGAAATCATTGATGCCACAAGATCAATTACAAACGATGCAAAAATATTGTTGCACAAATGGGAATCTGAGCAAGGTAAACATGCTTTTTGGCATACTTCAGCTCACATAATGGCAGAAGCTCTTGAGGCTGTTTTTCCCGGAATTAAACTCGGAATTGGTCCGGCTATCGAAAACGGATTTTATTACGATGTTGATATGCCTGATGATCAAGTGTTATCCGATAAAGATTTTGCTAAAATTGAAAACAAATTTTTGGAAATAGCCAGAGGAAAACACCAAATAATAAGAAAAGATATGCCTAAAAATGAGGCTCTCGAATTTTATTCTCAAAAAGGTGATGAGTATAAAGTTGAACTCATTAACGATCTTACCGATGGAACTATAACTTTTTATACTCAAAATAATTTTACCGATTTATGTAGAGGACCACACTTGCCAAATACCGGATTTATTAAAGCTTTTAAAGTAATGAGTATTGCCGGAGCTTATTGGCGTGGCGACGAAAAAAGAAAACAACTTACTCGAATATATGGAATTTCTTTTCCTAAAAAGAAATTACTCGACGAGTATTTAGTTATGCTCGAAGAAGCTAAAAAAAGAGATCATAGAAAAATAGGAAAAGAACTTGAATTATTCTATTTTTCGGAAAGAGTAGGGCAGGGCTTACCTCTTTGGTTGCCTAAGGGTGCTATGCTTAGAGAACGATTAGAAAATTTCTTGAAAAAAGTACAAAAAGAATACGGTTACGAACCCGTAATAACTCCACATATTGGACAAAAAGATTTATACGTTACTTCAGGACATTACGCAAAATATGGAGCAGATTCATTTCAACCAATAACTACTCCTGCCGAAGGAGAAGAATTTTTATTAAAACCAATGAATTGTCCGCATCATTGCGAAATATACAAACATAAACCTCGCTCTTACAAAGATTTACCTGTTAGATATGCCGAATTTGGCACAGTTTACAGATATGAACAAAGTGGCGAATTACACGGATTAACTCGTGTACGAGGATTTACTCAAGATGACGCACATATTTTTTGTACTCCCGATCAATTAAAAGATGAGTTTAAAAAAGTGATAGACATTGTTCTTTATGTTTTTAAAACCTTTGGATTTGAAGGCTTTACAACACAAATTTCTTTACGTGATCCTGAAAATACAGAAAAATATATTGGCTCAGACGAAAATTGGAATAAAGCTGAAACTGCAATAATTGAAGCAACCGAAGAAAAAGGATTGAAAACTGTTGTTGAGCTTGGCGAAGCAGCATTTTACGGACCAAAATTAGATTTTATGGTTAAAGACGCTCTTGGTAGAAAATGGCAACTCGGAACTATTCAGGTTGATTACAATTTACCCGAACGCTTTGAACTTGAATACACCGGCTCCGATAACCAAAAACATCGTCCGGTTATGATACACCGAGCTCCTTTTGGCTCTATGGAACGTTTTGTGGCTGTTTTAATTGAACATACTGCCGGAAAATTCCCATTATGGTTAACTCCCAATCAAGCAATAATTTTAACTATCAGCGAAAAATACAATAATTTTGCTAAAAAAGTTGGAAATAAGTTAAATATTTCAGATATTCGCAGCCAAATTGACGAACGCAGTGAGAAGATAGGCAGAAAAATTAGAGACGCTGAATTACAACGAGTTCCGTTTATGATTATTTTAGGCGAAAAAGAACAAGAAACAAATACTATTTCGGTTAGAAAACAAGGCGAAGGAGATTTAGGTACAATGACTGTTGAAGAATTTATTCAGTTCGTTAATAAAGAAGTAGAAAAAGAATTAGAAAAATAATATATTAACTAATAAAATTTAGGAGGGTTTTAAAATAGCTTACTCAAGAAAAAATAAAAAACCGGTAATACAACAACCAAGATATCGTATTAACAGACAAATCAGAGTTAGATCTGTTCGTGTTGTTGGTGAAAATGTAGATGGCGGGAATGCAGTAATGGATACAGACGATGCAATAGCCTTAGCAAGTAGGTTGGATCTCGACTTAGTTGAAATTTCTCCAAATGCAAGCCCTCCAGTATGTAAAATCGTAGATTATCAAAAATTTCTCTACGAAGAAAAAAAACGACTTAAAAAAATTAAAGCAAATACAGTTAAGGTTGAAGTAAAAGAAATTAGATTTACTCCAAACACTGATGATCATGATTACGACTTTAAACTTAAACATGCACAAAAATTCCTTGAGCAAGGTAACAAGGTAAAAGCGTTTGTGTTTTTTAAAGGTCGTAGTATTATATATAAAGATCAAGGACAAATTTTGCTGCTTAAAATGGCCGAACAGCTGCAAGAAGTGGGCACAGTAGAACAAATGCCTAAGCTTGAAGGAAGAAGAATGACAATGATTATTGCCCCAAAAGGCAAGAAATAAAAAAATTGTATTATCTTTGCAGCCCTTTTATCAATAAAATAATTTTACGAAATAAAAAAATAGAAAAATGCCAAAGGTAAAGACTAAAGGTGGAGCCAAAAAAAGATTTAAAATCACTGGCTCAGGAAAAATTAAGAGAAAACATGCTTACAAAAGTCACAAATTAGGTCATAAAGGAACTAAGCAAAAAAGACATCTATCTAAATTTGTAGTTGTTAAAAAATGTGATGAAAGTAACATTAAAGAAACTTTAGGATTAAAGTAAATTAAAACCTTTTTAAGGTGTAGTATTAACCGAGATGCAGAGCAAAAAGAACCAAATGTTTTGGTCGCTCGTATTTAAAAAAACTAAAAATTATGCCACGTTCAGTGAATGCCGTTGCCTCAAGAGCACGCAGAAAAAAAATTTTAAACCGTACTAAAGGTTATTTTGGTCGCAGAAAAAATGTATGGACTGTTGCTAAAAATGTGTACGAAAAAGGTTTGCAATATGCATACCGTGACCGAAAAAAGAAAAAAGCTCATTTCCGTCAATTATGGATACAACGTATTAACGCTGCTGTTCGCCCCTACGGATTGTCATATTCTGTTTTTATGGGCAAAATAAATAAATCAGGTATCGAACTTAACCGTAAAGTTCTTGCCGATTTAGCTTTAAACAATCCTAAAGCCTTTGAAGAGATTGTAAATAAAGTGAAATAAATTCTGAAATTATTTTTCATAAGCCGATGCTTTTTAAGCGTTGGCTTTTTTTTGTTTTGAAAAATAATTTATACTAAAAATTGTTGAATTGCGTAGCATATTCTACAAAACAAAAAAGACAACATTTTATAATGTTGCCTTTGAGTAAATAATAAAATAAATTAGTGCTTCGACAAATAATCTGCAATACCTTCAAAAGTAGGAGTAAGAGCAGTGTCTCCGTCTTTCCATTCTGCAGGGCAAACTTCGCCATGTTTTTCAAAATGAATAAGAGCGTCAAGAGTTCTAAGGGTTTCGTTAACAGAACGTCCAATGCCCAAATCATTAACAACTTCATGTTTAATAACTCCTTGTTTATCAGCAATATAAGTAGCTCTTAAAGCCACAGGAGAGCCTTGAAAAACAGCTTCACCTTCTTCGGTATATGCAGTTTGACCGGCTAAAACGCCAAAATTTTCGGAAATTGTTAACGTTTGATCAGCAACCAAAGGAAATGTAACGCCTTGAATACCTCCGTCATTTTTAGGAGTTTGAAGCCATTTCCAGTGCGAAAACTGAGAATCGGTTGAACACCCAATAACTACTGCCCCACGTTTTTCAAAATCGGATAATCTTTTTTGAAATTCTAAAATTTCTGTAGGGCAAACAAATGTAAAATCGGCAGGGTAAAAGAAAAACACAATATATTTTTCGCCAAAGTATTGACCTAAAGAAAAATTTTCAACAATATCTTTACCATTAATTACAGCAGGTGCTGTAAATGCAGATATTTTTCTTCCAACTAAACTCATAATTTATATTTTTTAAAATTAAATTCAGATACAAATATCCGTTTTTAAAATAATTCCACCAAATTTTTTTTGTTATAAATTTAAAAATATTTTTCTTTGCACAAAATATCGGGGTGTAGCGCAGTTGGTAGCGTGCTACGTTCGGGACGTAGAGGTCGGGCGTTCGAGTCGCCCCACCCCGACAACTAATAATCAATAAGTTAATGATGCATTGTACATGTTTTTTTTAGCACACTTGTTAAAAGATACATTATGATTTTTTTTTGAAATTTTATTATTTATTGCAATTCTTTTTCTGCAGTTTTATATGTTATTTTCCCATTAAACAATTGTTTCTATTTCAGTTTTTTCGCAGTATTCTTTTAGCCAAACCGAGCAATCGTCAATATTTTTAAATAAATATTCTTCAGGGATAATATTAGGGATAAATTTATTGTTTTTTAATAAAAATAATGGTTGTTCTTGTAACATTGTTAAAACAACTATAATTCCGTTTTTTTGCATTTCTTTAATCACTTCTTCTAAGGCAAACAATCCTGATTGGTCAATAAATGGAACTTTTTTCATCCTGAAAATAATTACTTTAGCATCGATAGGAATTTTATTAATTCTGTCTAAAATTTTGGAAGTAATACCAAAAAATATTGGTCCATCAAATCGTTTTATATAAACATGGTCTCGTTTTAACAATAAATTTTCTTCGTCAGCCCAAGCCATTTCTCTATCATATTTTTCAACTTTATTTAAGGATGAATTTCCTTCAACCAAGTCGCTGGCTTTTCGCATAAAAATAATTGAAGCTATAACCATACCTATTCCTACGGCTTGTAATAAATCTACAAATACAGTTAATATTAAAACAGTTACGAGAATAAAAGCATCTGATTTAGATATTTTTAAGATGCTTTTTAAGCCTTTTGTATCAATAATGCTTATTCCAACAGTAATTAATACTCCGGCAAGTGCCGAAAGAGGAATATATGCAACGTATTTGCCTAAGCCTAAAACAATTAGCATCAATAAAAGAGCATGAATTATTCCGGATAATTTTGTTTTTCCTCCCGATTTTACATTTACAACAGTTCTCATTGTGGCACCTGCTCCGGGAATACCTCCAAAAAATGATGAAGCAATATTTCCTATTCCTTGTCCAATCAGCTCTTTATTGCTATTGTGTTTTGTTCGGGTTATATTATCGGCAACTACCGAAGTTAAAAGAGTGTCTATCATTCCTAAGCCGGCCAGTGTAAGAGCGGGCAATAATACTAAGTTTAAATCTGCAAATTTAATATTTGTAATTGATGCTATTTTAACAGAAGGAAGTCCAGCCGGCATTTCTCCAATTAAGGGAATTTCGAGAGAAAAAAATATGCTAATAAGAGTAATTGTAATAAGAGCTACTAAGGTGCTTGGAACAATTTTACTTATTTTTGGGAAAAAATAAATTATGAAAATAGTTGATAAAGTTAGTATAATTGCGGTGTAATTACTTTGATTTATAATATTAGGTAGTTCTTTAAAAACATCAATTATGGTTTTGGGTGAATTTAATCCTAAAGAAGGGAAGATTTGAAAAACGATAATAATAATTCCAATTCCGCTCATAAATCCTGAAAGCACAGGATAAGGTATATATTTAATATATTTTCCTATTTTGAGAAGCCCAAAAATAATTTGAAAAACACCTGAGAGTAAAAAAGTAAGAATAATAATTCCCCAAGCATTGTCAATTACTCCAAATTTAGAAATTGCAACCGATACAACTGTTGCAGAAACTACGGTCATTGGGCCTGTTGGTCCGCTAATTTGTGTATTTGTCCCTCCAAAAATTGAGGCAAACAGTCCTAACATTATTGCTCCGTACAAACCTGCACTTGCACCTAATCCTGATTGAACACCAAAAGCTAAAGCTAATGGTAATGCTACAATTCCGGCTGTTAATCCGCCAAAAATGTCTCCTTTAAGATTTTTAATTTTCATATATTATTATTCTTTAATGAAATTTTTACTTATTATCTAACGTCAAGAGATGTATTATAAAAATGTGTATAAAAAAATATTTAATTATGCCTGCGGTATTTTAATGGTGATTTTTTTGGCAAATTTCTTAAAATAATCGTGATAATCAAATATAAAATCAATTAAATTTTTTAAGAGTAAATTTTTTAATTTTATATTTTTAAGCAAAAAAAAACTGCTCTAATTTTTAGAGCAGTTTTTTTAGAAAAAGTATCAATTGAAATTATTCAATGATAAGTTTTGTTGTAGAAGTTCCGTTTTCTGTGTTAATGTTAACAATGTAAACACCTTGTTGAAGGTTACTAATATCAATTCTTGTGTTGTTTGAATTTACGTTAACACCTTTAATCACTTGACCGTTAATTGAATAAATTTGAACACTGTTAATAAGTTCATTAGATTGGATATTCAAAAAATCGTAAGCAGGATTAGGATAAGTCATAACAGCAATATTGCTTTGACGATCAATACCAGCAATTGTGTAGGTAAGAGAAACAGGAATTTCAATATAGTTGTTGTTATCATCAAAATCGTTAGAACGAACCACTAAATTAGCATAATAAGTAGAATCACCTGCTAAGTCGGTAACATCAAATCCAACTTCAACTTCAGCAGAAGCACCACCTTCAATTGTACCTGAGTTATTGCTAAGAGTAATCCAAGGAGTAGAGGCAGTACCAGTTAACATACCAACGATTCCAAAATTTCCATAAGAAGGATCAGTTACTTCACTCCAAGAAGGTCCGTAATGTGTCCAGTTTCCATCATCAACAGGAGGTCCGTCGTCCATAGCTGCACAAAAAGAACCGTCTCCCGGGTCGTTAAAACCCCAACCAATAAATAGATCTTCTCCAGTAATATAAACAGGTTCGGTTAAAGTAACTAAAGTTTGACCATCTGCAGCAGCAGGAGTAAAATCTGTACTTTGAACTAATTCCATTGGACCAGGAGTTGTATATCTTCTACCAGTCCATGCTTTAGCACTTGTTGAGTTACTGGTAGGAAGATCGCCGTTAAAAATAATAATGCTTGAAAGTTCCATTCCAACATAGTTAACCATTACATCACTTTTAAATAAAGCAGCAACTTCAACATCTGTTTGAGTATTCCAGCCTAAACTATTAGACATATTTCCTGAAATGTGAGTGATGTTAACATCTTTAGGATTAAGGTTTACAGGGATATATGTTTGTTGGGTACTTTGGCTTGAAAGTTTTACAAAATTATTTGTTTGGCTTGTTGTGTTATTATTAACATTTCTTTTAGCAGGAAGTGGATAATAAGCAAAAACATCAAACATCATTTCAAGGTCTCCGCCGTTGGAAACGTTAAACATAACAGTAGTATCGGGATTTGTTACATCAATAGTTGAGATGTCAATAGAAGCAGTTGGAGGGTTAGATCCGGCTTCTAATTCAATATATTTTACATCATCAATGTAAAATTCAGGAGATTGACCAGTAAGAGCACCAGCGTAAAAATCGGCAGCACCAAGTTGTTTAATACCTGCAGTACCATCAGATTGATGACTGAAAATCCAATCGTGAATTAATGCGTCATCGATGTATAAAAATGCAGAGTCATCGTCAAGATCGGCAATAAAATAAATTTTTACCCAGTTTTCATTGGCGTGATTGAAGCTGATTTGACTACCATCGGCATCAAGTCGTCCGGTTCCATTGTTTCCAAAATAGCATTCAAAAGCCCATTCTTCGCCCATGTTTTCGGTGTGCTGAATGTTAAAATAACCGCCTTTATTTGCAGGCATGTAGTAGAAAAATTCAACTGCATAAATTCCTGAAATTTTGTTTCCGAAATTTAATACTAAGTCGGTTGTAACTCCAATAGTGTGAGCGGATAATGAACCACCAACTGTATGGTTTTGTGCATCTGAAAAAACTGCATCTTCGTTACTTCCGGGGTTATTAGACCATGTTGTCCAAAAACCTGTAGTATCAGTTTCAGCTACAAATTCGTCAACTACACCATTTTCAAAATTGTCTTGAAAAAGAGTGTCTTGTGCAACTGCAACGTTAGAAATTAAAAACGCAGCAATTAAAAAGGAAAAAATTTTCTTCATAATGTAAAGTTTTATCGTTAATATTTATAATGTTAATGATAATAAAAACGCAATTTGTTGCACGTTTAGTTTATCAAACATTGCAAAAATAATAAAATAGTTTTTAAAAGGAATTATTTTTTCGGTTTTCCTTCTAAAATTATTACAAATTCGCCCTTTATTTTTTTTGTTTCAAAGTAAGTTTTAGCTTGAGTGATAGTTCCTCTGTAGTTTTCTTCATAAATTTTTGTTAGTTCTCTTGACAAACTTATTCTACGATCGGTTCCAAAATGAGTTTCAAAATCAGTTAAGGTTTTAATAATTCTGTATGGAGATTCGTAAAAGACCATAGTACGAGTTTCGTTTTCTAATTCAGTAAGTCGTTTTTGACGGCCTTTTTTTTGGGGCAAAAATCCTTCAAAAGTAAATCTTTCGCAGGGTAATCCGGAATTTACTATTGCCGGAATAAATGCAGTAGCACCGGGTAGGGTTTCAATTTCTATGTTACTATCAATTGCATGTCGCACGAGTAAAAATCCTGGGTCAGATATTCCCGGAGTGCCTGCATCTGTAACTAATGCGGTGCTATTTCCTGATTTTATTTTATCGATTATTTGCTCGGTTCGTTGATGTTCGTTAAATTTATGATATGATTCTGTTTTTGTATTTATGCCGTAATGGTTTAGTAATATTTTAGTTTTTCTGGTGTCTTCGGCTAAAATAAGGTCAACTTCTTTTAAAATTTCTAAGGCTCTAAGAGTAATGTCTTTTAGGTTTCCAATAGGGGTAGGAACAATATATAATTTCATGGTTTAAAATTTATAAAATGAAATTTATTATGTTTTTTGATGTAATTAATGACTGTAATTTGTGAATTGGTGCATATAAGTTATAGTTTTTTAGAATATTTTTCTTTAGTTGATAAAGAAACTGCAACAAGTTTTACAACTTCCTCAATAAGATTAATAGAATATTTATCTAAAATTTGAAAAGAACCAATTTCGAGAACACCATAAACTTTATTTTCAAATTTTAGTGGTGTAATATAAATGTTTTGGGGATTTGCTTTTCCTAATCCGGTTCTAATTTGAATGTATTGTTCGGGTATATCGGTTAAATTGATAGGTTGTTTTTCAAGGTAGCAAGCACCAACTAATCCTTCTCCAAGTTCAAGTTTTTTGTTAGCATATTTTTTTCGGTCGTAAGCAACAGTAGCATTAAGATTTAGAAATGGGTTGTTATTTTCATCAAAATCCAAAATAAATATACTACCCATTGCAGCATTAACGTATTCAACTAATTTAGTTATAACATTTTCGCTTAAAATTTTAACATCTCTGCTGATAGTAATGATATCTCCAATACGGTTTATTCCTTCGTTAATCCATTGGTTTTTTCGTTCGATAAAAAGTCTTTCTTGTTCTTGTTTTTGAGCCAAAGCTAAACTGTTGCGCATGCCAATTAATGAGTTTCCAAGAACGTCTTCGTTGCTGAGTTTTTCAAATTCAGCTTTAAAGTCTCTTTCTCCAATTTTGGAAGCAAAAATAGAATATCTTTCAATTCCGTCAATTAGTGCATCTAAAGAGTGTTTCATTTTCCCAATTTCATCTTTTCTGTTTATGTCAAGTTTTTCTACTAATTTTCCTTTTGACATTTCATATAATTGATTTTGAATTTGAAACAAAGGATTTGTTATAGTTTGGGCAAAAATATTAAGGAAAATGATTGAAGCAAGAATAAAAATAATTCCAATAATTGATATTGTAGTAACTAATTGTTCAATTTGATCGTATAGAATCTTCTTTTTTTCTTCAACAATTTTTTTGATGTAATCAACGTAAACTCCGGTTCCAATAACCCATCCTAAAGGTTCATAAAGCCTAACCCAGCTAATTTTTTGTATTCTTTCGTTGGTAACGGGTTTGTAAAAATCGTAAGTTACACGCCCTGCACCGTTTCCCACTTCAATTGAATCATGAAAAGCTTCGTACACATTTTGGTCGGTTCCTTCAATATAAAAAACCCATGATTTTCCTTCAAGTTCGGGTTTAATTGCGTGCATTACAACGTTGTAGGGGGGCTCAAATTCGTTAATCCAAATATATCCATCGGTTCCAAATCTGAGTACTCTTAGATTACCAAGTGTAATTTTCATCATGTTCATGGTAATCATTCTTACTGTAGATTGAGAAGTGTCGTTTAGAGAAAAACCAAAGCGTTGTTTTATGGCATCAGGAGATGAAATTTTGTAAGTATTGTCAATCATTGAGTATGCGATGTTCACAATATCTTTAAGATGTTTTAGGGTTTCGTCTATTGCATCAACCTCGTAGGTTTTAATATTTTTTTCTATTTCTAATCTAAATTGCCTAATTGACAGCACCGATACTGTTACAATCGATACTAACAAAATTATGCTTGTGAAAAATGGTAATTTGAATTTTAGTTTCATTAACTATAGAAATTGTCTAAATTATTAGTTTAGAGGTGTTTATATTTTTATAACACAAAACTTTGTTTGTCAAATTTATTAACTTTTTATGCAAAAAACAAATTTTATGCTATAAGTCTGAAAAGTTTGGAATTTCTTTTAAAAAAATGCAGTTATTATCTTCAATTTTGCAGCATAAATGATTAATTCCGTTGCTTAGTATAAAATATTTTGGCCTTAGTTCTAAATAGTAATTAACAGCCTGATTAAAAGTTTGTTGAGTTATTTTTATTTTATTATTCTTACATTCAACGATTATAATTGGTTGTAATTTTTTATCGAAGACAATTATATCAGGTCTTTTTATTGTGTTAAAAACATTTATTTGTTTTTCTACTCCTAATAATTGAGCAGGATAATTTAGAATTTTCACTAAATAATGAATTAAATTTTGCCTCACCCATTCTTCAGGAGTTAATAGTATGTATTTTTTCCTAATAATATCAAAAATATAATCTTTGTTGTTTTTTTTCTTTATTTTGATATCAAATTCCGGTAAGTTTAATTTCATGTATTTCTAAAAGTTGGAAGTTCTTAAAGTTGAATGTTTAAAGTTGAAAATTCACATGATTATGAATTTTCAACTTTAGGTTTGATTTATTTATTCTTATTTCTTAATTTTAAAACAGCCAATCTAAACCAATGTATAGTCCTGAACTGCCGTCTTGAGTTTTATTAGCTAAACCGTAGTCAACTGCAACAATAAAGTTTTCGTTTAGAGCAAATCTAATACCGCCGCCATATCCAAGGTGAATATCATATATTTCGTTGGAGTTGGAATTAAAAATTGTACCGGTAGCCGTGGCTGGTACGTTTGTCATATCAATTTTATAAGGAGTTATAACTCGAGTTGCGTCTGCAAAACCACTTAGAGCGATATAAAAATCTTGTTTGAATAGCTTTGTATTTAAAACTCTGTAACGAATTTCGGCATTTCCAAAAATTAAAGCATCAGCTTGAACTCGGTTACGTAAAATACCTCTAACAGTTTTTGAGCCGCCAATTCCGTCTTTAATTTCTTTTGTATTATTGTAATAAGGAAGCATGTAATATGGAACATCACCTGCTAATTTACCTTGATATGCTATTCTATAAGCAAAAGATAAACTTTTTTCAATAATATTAAAATACTGACGATGAGTTATGTAAAGTTGTAAATAGGGACTTGTGCCTCCAACGCCCGGACTTCCGAGAAATAATATTTCCTCCCAAAAACCTTTTGTTGGCAGAGCTTCGTTATTACGAGTATCATAAACAAAACCGCCTTTAAGTAGAGTAATAAAACCGCCGTTAGCTTCATTTTGAGGAATAATTCCCCAATTAACGTAATTTTCATAAATTCCCGGAACACTATCTAAACTTGGCAACATTTCGCTGGGGGTTTTGCCGTCGTTTAATTTTTCAATATCTACAGAGCCCGTTTTGCTGTTAATAAAACTTACGCCTGAATAGATAAGCATTTTGTTGTTAATAGGGAATTGAAAATCAAATATTCCTCTGAATGTTCGGCGGTCCATACGATAAAACATTCGAGACTTGTAATCGGCACTTGTAGAGTTAGAGTAATCAGAAAAGAATAATGATTGATAACCATTATAGCCATAAAAATCAAGTGCTTGTTCAATGTAGTAGCCAATTTCGGTAGAAAAACGAATTTTAGAGCCAAAAAAAGCTTTGTCGTCGTATTGAAAACGATTTACACCACTTCCTTTGGTTGTTCTTGACCATTCAACGTATATTTTACGCACGTAATTCGGGTAGCTGCTTCCATCGCCCCAGTCGTAAAAATTTGCAAGTGCTCCGTATCTAAAGCCAACGTCAGAGTCATAAGCTATTGCAGGTAAAGCTCCACCAAACTTCCACCCGGTTGGAGGAACAGTTGAATCTATTTCAACTTCGGGCTCTTCTGCAAAATCTTGGGCTTTTACAAATGAAAAAACACTTATAAAAGCAAAAATTAGTAAAATTTTTTTCATAGTTTGTAATTAAGGTTAAACATGCTTGTTTTATTTATTTAAAGTTTCAAATATAAACATTTTGTTAGATTTGATGTTAAAGTTATTTAATTTTTAAATGAGATGTTTACCTGATTTTTTATATTTCGCTATAAAAATTAGTCAACGCTTTGTCTTATATGTAGCTTGTTTTCAAATAGTTATATTGTGAAATAAAAAAAGGTTGCCAAATTTGGCAACCCTAAAAATTAATTAGATATACTTTATAGTTTTGCAATAATGGCATCTGCCATTTCAATAGTACTGGCAGCACCTTTTTCTATCACATCTGCTCTACCAGACATTTTCATCATGTCGTAAGTTCTAATTTTACCTTCTTTAATAACTTGGGCAACAGCTTTACGAATTTTGTTTGCAATTTCTTTTTCGTCGATAAAATCAAGCATCATAATTGCACTTTCAACCATTGCAATTGGATTAACAATAGATGTTTCGTAGTCAGCATATTTTGGAGCCGATCCGTGAGTAGGTTCAAAAACGCCAATTCCTGTTTCGGGGTTCATTTGTGAGCTTGAAGCAAATCCTAAACCTCCAATTAAACCTGCAAACCCATCAGAAACAATATCACCAAACATATTTCCGGCAACAATAACGCCGTAAGTTTCGGGATTTTTTGTAAGCCACATCATTTGTGCGTCAATATTGGTATTCCAAAGTTCTATTTCGGGGTAGTCGTTTTTTTGCATTTCTTTGGCCATTCTGTACATCATTCCCGATGTTTCGCGGATAACATTGGGCTTTTCGGCAACAGTAACAGATTTGTAGCCGAATTTTTTAGCGTAATCAAAAGCAGCACGTAAAATTCGTTCGGTTGCTTTTTTTGTAAAAATTCTTGTTGAAATAGAAATTTCTTCTTTAGGAGTTTGGCCAAAATTCTTTTTGAATTTAGGGTGTGTCATTAAAGCTTTGTGTACATCTTCGGGAGGATTTGACCATTCAACGCCACCATAAAGTCCTTCGGTATTTTGCCTGAAAATAGCAACATCAACTTTGGGTTCTTCAATTTCGCCGGTTGCTCCCCTACGAATAAAATTAAGAGGATTACCTTCGTAAGTGCGGCAAGGACGCAAGCAAATATCTAATCCAAAGTGCTGACGAAGAGCAACTATTGGGCTTGAGTATATTAAGCCTTTATTTTGAAGCTCAGGAATTAATTCGTTTGCAGCTTCTTCTTTTGGTTTTGATGTGATAGCTCCAAAAAGAGCAATTTTGTGTTCTTGTAATAAATCTATTGTACGTTGTGGTAATGGATCACCTTCGGTACGCCAAAATTCCCAACCGATATCTCCTTCGAGATATTCTGCTTCAAAGCCTGCTGCTTTTAAAACTCTGATTGTTTGTTCAAGAACAACTCTACCTATTCCGTCACCCGGAAGTGAAACTATTTTTCGCTTAGCCATATTTGATTTTTAGAATTTATTGACAAAAATAAAAATTTTGTTTTCAAAAAAAAATGAATATTATTTAAGTCTAAAATTATTCATATCTCA
>JAFGXO010000078.1 GCA_016936595.1 Bacteroidales bacterium
TATTTATTATAATTTTGAATATTTTCGATTACGGAAAAAGTTAAAAACAAAACCAATTATTAAAATAAAAATTATTGGAGATAATAAGTTTATTAGCTGCCATTTGGTTCTTTCATTTTTAATAGTTGTTTGATCCAATAATCTTAATTTAAATTCTCGCGAACGAATAGACATAAGTCCTTCATCATCAGCAAGATAATTTATTGCATTCATCAAAAATTGTTTATTACCATCGTATGAATACAATGAATATTTATCAAAACCTAAAGGCATTGTTTCGCCATTTGTTTTAAGCACATTCATAGGTATGTCGCCGTCGCTTACAATAATCATTTTTGTAGGAACACTTTTTTCTTTAAAATTTGAAGGGTTGTCCATATATCTATTAACTACTCTACCTTTCCACAAAGAAGGAAATTGCCCTTCGAGCAATACGGCTACCGGTTGTGGTCCGTCGGTAAAAAATTGTTCGTTTGGTATTTGATTTATTTCATCAAAATTTATTTCTAACGGGAAATTTACTCTTATTTTTCGAGTTGTTGCCGAAGTAGTTAATAATATTGTTTTTTTAACCTCCGGATTATTCCCAACTGTATCAATAGAACTTACGAATTCTGTTTTTATAGCATCTATATATTTATTTATTACATTGTTATTTTGAGTAACAAGCAAAGGAAAATAAAACCAATTATACCAATAATCACGTTCTTCGCCGGTTGCCGAAATACCTTTTAGCATAATTGTTGAACTCAAAAAATCTTGCAAAACATCAGTGTTTATTCTCGCCCCATAAGTAAATAGCTGATCATCAATACCTAATAATTCTGTGTTTGCGGGCATTGCAAAAGAATGCTCGTACAAATAAATGCTATCCATACTCACATCTACACCATCAACAAGCCACAAAACTTTTCCTCCGTTCATTATATATTGATCTATTACAAATTTATCAGAATCGGAAAAAGCCTGAGTTGGTTTTGCTATAACTAAAACCTCAACGCTATCTAAAATCCCGTAACGTCCTTTTAATTCACCTCTTAAAATATTATAATACTCAAATAACGAACGTTCTAAGTCAATAATATTAGCTTCTTCAATTTCACCCTGACCTTCAAGAAAAACAACTGTTGGATATTTTTTTTGTGTTATTTTTTTAATTTCATTTATGAATTTATATTCAAGAGTTTGCAAAGAATTATTAATATTTTCGGGGCTTGATTGTTCAAAATTTGGATCGTTATTCAGCAAATTTAATCCAACTCGGTGCGAAATTAAAGTATCATTATCTAAATCATAATAAGTGTAAGTTAAAACAGCAGACGGATAAATTAGTGTTTTAGTTGCCTGACCATCAGTTATTTGAGTGTCTTCAACTCTAACTATTCCTAAGTTATATAAATCTTGCATTAAGGTTGTCATTTCGTCGTCGCTCAATTTTTCATCTGTAGGATTCACAAATTCATAATCAATATTTTGTCCGGCATAAACTTTAAAAATTTCCATTTGTTCAATAATTGCTTTTCTGAATTTTTTAAAATGCAGAGGCAAATCATTTCCTTCAAGATAAATAGTAATAAATATTTGTCCGTTTAGATTTTTGAGCGTTTGTTTTGAATAATCGCTAATGGTATATCTTTTTTCGGCTGTTAAATCAAAACGTTTGAAAAAATTTGCCGACACAAAATTAATAATTATAAAAATTAAAATAGTAACAACTAATTTTATTATATTTTTTATTTTTAATGATCTTCTTGAACTCATATTTATAAATTAACAATTACGCATTAAATCTATTATTTTTTCAATATTTCCTTTTTTCAAGTATATACTTTGTAAGCAATAAAAAAACCGAAATAACACTTACAAAATAAATAATATCACGCGAATCAATAACACCACGACTGATAGAGTTGTAGTGCATGTTTATTCCCAAATAATCAATAATCACAGAAAACTTTCCAACAACTGCCAAATTACTAATATATTCAAAACCAATGTAAAAGAAAAACGAAATTGCCATTCCGAGCACAAAAGCAACAATTTGATTATTTGTAATAGATGAAGCAAAAACACCAATTGAAACATAAATTGCTGCTAAAAAAAACAGCCCAATATATGAACCTATTGTTCCTCCAATATCCATGTTTTGAGGGCTTAAAAAGAATTGAACTGAAATAAAATATATAAGAGTTGGCAACAACGCCAGCAAAACTAACGTTAAACCCGACAAATATTTTGCAAAAACTATTTGAAAATCCGTAAGTGGTTTGGTTAATAAAGTTTCAAGGGTTCCGGTTCTTTTTTCTTCGGCAAACAAACGCATTGTAACTGCCGGCACTAAAAACAAAAATACCCACGGAGCTATCCCAAATAGTGTATCTATTGATGAATAACCAAGGTTAAAAATATTCATTTCTCCGGCAAAAACCCACATATATAGCCCTATAACTGTTAAAAAAACAATTATTACCAAATATCCGGTAATAGAACTGAAAAAGGTTAAAATTTCTTTTTTTAATAAAGCGTACATATTTTTTTTAAAATTTTTTCTCGTATAAATATTACTTTAAATAAACGCCTGCAAACTTATAAAAATTTTAAATACTTGATTGTTTTTAGAAAGATTAAGTTTTATAAATTTAATGATTTTTAGCTTATTAGAGATCTAACAAAATGGTCATCAAATAGATGTTTTTGATTATGTGTTGTAAAACTTTTTGTTGCTCTGTAAAAGTCTTTATTTTTGACAAAATTGACAAATATATTATTATTATGAACAACATTCATTATATTACAAATGAACCAATAAATTTTCAAACGATAAGAAAAATTATTGACGAAAACTACAAATTAGAGTTGTCTGAACAAGCTCAAAAAGCTATACAAAAATGCCGGACATATCTTGATGATAAAACAGTAAACAGTAAATCACCTATTTATGGAGTAACAACCGGTTTTGGGGCTTTACACAATGTTTCTATTTCGCAGAACGAATTATCAAAACTTCAACAAAACCTTGTAAAATCGCATGCTTGCGGAACCGGAGCAAAAGTTAACAATCAAATTGTTAAACTAATGTTATTGTTAAAAGCACATGCTCTTTCATTAGGATTTTCTGGTGTGCAAGTTATTACTGTTCAGCGTATTATAGATTTTTTTAATAATGATATTTTCCCAATTGTTTACGAACAAGGCTCACTCGGAGCTTCGGGTGATTTATCGCCTTTGGCTCATTTGTTTTTGCCTTTAATTGGCGAAGGAGAAGTTGAATTTGAAGGTGAAATTTGTTCGGGAAAAGAAATTTTGCAAAAATTTAATTGGCAACCAATAACGCTTCAATCAAAAGAAGGTTTAGCATTATTAAACGGTACTCAATTTATGAGCAGTCATGGTGTTTTTGCAATGTTAAAAGCATCAAAATTAATTAAACTTGCCGATATTATTGCCGCAATTTCAATAGAAGGTTATGATGGAAGAGTTGAACCTTTTGATGATGACTTACACCAAATAAGACCTCATGCAGGCCAAATTGAAACTGCTTTAAATATTCGTAAAATACTTAATGGTAGCCAAATAATAAGTAAAACAAAAAAACACGTGCAAGATCCGTATTCTTTTAGATGCACTCCTCAGGTTCATGGTGCAAGCAAAGATGCTGTTGATTATGTTTCTAAAGTAATATTAACTGAAATAAATTCTGTAACAGATAATCCAACGGTTTTTGTTGACAAAGATAAAGTTCTTTCGGGCGGAAATTTCCATGGTCAGCCTCTGGCTATTTCGTACGACTTTTTTGCAATTGCAATGGCAGAAATCGGTAGTATTTCGGAAAGAAGAATTTACAGATTAATTTCGGGAGAGCGTGAATTGCCGGCTTTTTTAGTTGCAAATCCCGGTTTAAACAGCGGTTTTATGATTCCTCAATATGCTGCTGCTTCAATTGTTAGTCAAAATAAACAACTTTGCACTCCCACAAGTATTGATTCTATTCCTTCTTCTAACGAACAAGAAGATCACGTAAGCATGGGCGGAAATGGAGCAACTCGGTTAATTAAAGTTGTTGATAATATTGAACGAATTTTAGCCATAGAACTTTTTAATGCTGCACAGGCTTTAGAATTTAGACGACCTTTAAAATCATCTGAATACATAGAAGATTTTATTGCCGAATACAGAAAAGAAGTGAAATTTGTTGACGATGACAAAATTATGTATAAGGAAATTGAAAAAAGCATAAAGTTTATTCAAAATCACGAGTTCTAAATTTTTAGCCTCTACTTGAGGCTTTTTTTATTATTATTGATAAAAAAAATATCATTTTATGTTTTTTTGTACACCACTTTATTTGCAATCGTTTGAAATATCTTTTATTTTTGCTTTAATTTTAATAAAACATTGAATATCTGATAAATAAAAAAATATCAAATCAGAAAAATCGGTTTTATAATTGGATTTAGTGTTTTGTAAAAATGATATAATTAACTATTTTTGACAAAAAAAATGGCTTACAAGGTTAGAGACGATTTTAACATTACCGGTTTCTTTTATGAGTTTGAAGAATTCAGTTTTAGAAAATTTTTAAATATAAAACGCAAAAATTCTTCTGTAAAACACCCTGATTTAATGGTTGTAATGATGAATCCAGGGTCATCAAAACAAACAAAAGATTTTGAAAATATTTTAAACAAAGAAGTTCCCACAATTCCCGATAATACTCAAGATCAAATTATGCGAGTAATGAATATTGCAAAACTTGATTACGCCAGAATTTTAAATCTTTCGGACTTAAGAGAACCCAAAAGTGCTATTTTAATTCAAAAATTTGAAATATTAAAAGAAAAAAACATATACCATTCAATTTTTTTTGAACAAAGAAAAGACGATTTTGATAACCTTTTTATTAATAATTGCCCTGTTATTTGTGCATGGGGAGTAAACCCTAAATTAATTGAACTTAGCAAAATAGCTTTTAATAAAGTTAAAAACGAAAAAATAATAGGATTAAAAAAACAAACCGTAGAAAACGCATTCTATCACCCTTTACCACAAAACAATAAAAAACAAAAAGAATGGGTTGATGAAATCAGTAAAATAATTAAAAATACAAATATAAATTTGCAACCTACAATCCGTAACTCGTAACTCAAAACTAAAATGGACAAATTAATTACTATTCAAATATATACTGTAGCTCAACAAGCATATTTAGCAAAATCACTACTTGAAAATGCTGAAATTACAGTTTTTTTAAAAGATGAACTAACAGCACAAGTTTACAATTTGTATTCAACCGCTGTAGGTGGAGTAAAATTGCAAGTGCCTGAATCAAGTGCAGAAGAAGCATTGAAAATATTGGAAGAAGGAGGCTTTTTGACCGATAAAATTATAAAAGAAGATTTTAAAGTAATTGAATCAAAAACTAATAATTGTCCGTCTTGTAATTCTACAGATATTTCTATTCAAAAATTTTCAACACCTATCGACAAAATAGTTCTTGGATTTTTGAGTATCTTTAATCCGGCATTAAAAACATTTACTTGTAATTCATGCAATCAAAAATGGAAAATAAATAAAAACATCAATAAAATATAAATCATGATAAAATTAAAAACAATATTTTTTTTCATATTCACGCTAATTTATCTCTCTATAAACGCTCAGTTGTCTTCTGTGCCTGAATTTCCTACTGCTACCGAAGTTGTTACTGTATATTTTGATGCAACAGGAACAGGTTTAGAAGGATACACCGGTAATGTTTACGCACATACAGGTGTGAATTTAGAAAACGGATCCCAATGGCAACACGTGATTGGAGATTGGGGTAACAATACAAACCAACCTCTATTAACTCGCATTAGTACAGATTATTACAGCCTTGAAATTTCTCCTTCGATTAATGATTTTTACGGAGTAGGAGGCTCCGAAGTTGTTTCTGCATTAGCAATGGTTTTAAGAAGTGCCGATGGAACTCAACAATCATCTGATTTAACTTTAAACGTTTACACTGTTTCAAACACAGTTACACTTGCCCAACCAAGCACATCAGATATTTTTTCAATTGGCGATAGTGTTCAAATTCAAGCTGTTGCTATGTTTGCTGATTCTTTAAAAATTTACTTCGACGACACTCTTTATTTTGTAATAGATTCTACGGTTTTAAATGTTAAAGTTCCGGCTTTAGCTCAAGGAAATACTTATTTTACAATTATTGGCAAAAATTCCACAGAAGCAGACACAATCGAGTCGTATTTTTTTACAAGAAAACAAAATATTATTACTGAACTTCCTGCCGATACAGAATACGGAATAAATTATATTGATGATAATACCGTAACTCTTGTATTATTTGCACCTTTTAAGGATTTTGTGTTTTTAAAAGGCGATTTTAATAATTGGGAAATTTCTCTTGATTATCAAATGAATTTAACTCCCGACAGTTCAACTTATTGGATAACCTTAAATGGTTTAACTGCTTCTGAAGAATACGCCTATCAATATTATATAGATGCAGAATTTAGCATTGCCGACCCCTACACCGATAAAATTCTTGATCCTTGGAATGACCAGTATATTAGTGCAACTACTTATCCAAATCTTAAACCTTATCCTGACGGCGGAGATGAAATTGTTTCGGTATTTCAAACAGCCCAAACACCATATAATTGGCAAATCCAAGACTTTCAACGCCTCGATAATCAAGATTTAATAATTTACGAACTTCATATCAGAGATTTTATTGCAGCTCATAATTATCAAACGTTAATTGATACTCTAAACTATCTTAAAAGTTTGGGTATTAACGCTATAGAGCTAATGCCGATAAACGAATTTGAAGGAAATTCAAGCTGGGGATATAATCCTTCGTTTTATTTTGCTCCCGATAAATATTATGGCACAAAAAATAAATTAAAAGAATTTATAGATGTTTGTCATCAAAATGGTATTGCGGTTATAATCGACATGGTTTTTAACCATTCTTATGGTCAAAGCCCGCTGGTAAAAATGTATTTAGATCGTTCAACTTGGCTTGTTACTCCTGATAATCCTTGGTATAATGTTCAAGCTCCAAATCCGGTTTATAGTTGGGGATATGATTTTAATCACGAAAGTCAAGCAACCGTTGATTTTGTTGACAGAGCAATAACATACTGGCTTACTGAATATAAAGTTGACGGATACAGATTTGATTTTACAAAAGGTTTCACTAATACCGGAGGAGATGGCTGGGCTTACGACCAATCAAGAATCAATATTTTAAAACATTATTACGATGTTACTCAAGCTGTTTCGGATAATTCTTATCTGATTTTAGAACATTTTTGCGATAATACAGAAGAAACTGTTCTTGCAAATTACGGAATGATGATTTGGGGAAATTCTAATCATAATTATTGTCAAGCTTCTATGGGATACACAAGCGAAAGCGATTTTTCATGGACTTCTTATTTACAAAGAAACTGGGATAATCCTAATCTTGTGGCATATATGGAAAGCCACGACGAGGAAAGAGTTACTTTTAAAAATATCACTTACGGAAATTTTTCTGATGACTACGATGTTAAAGACCCTCAAACTGCACTTCAAAGAATGGAACTTGTTGCAACTTTTTTTATTACAATCCCCGGGCCAAAAATGATTTGGCAATTTGGTGAATTAGGCTACGATATTAGTATTGATGACCCTTGTAGAGTTTGTGAAAAACCAATTTTGTGGAATTATTTAAACGATGATGACAGAAAACATGTTTTTGATACTTATAAACAATTAATAGATTTAAAGCTAAATCATGAAGTTTTTAGAACTACAGATTTTTCATTAAATGTTAACTCTAAAGTAAAAACCATAACCCTAAACGGAGATACAATGAGCGTTTATATAATTGGAAATTTTGACGTTGAAACTCAAACAGCTACCCCTTCGTTTCCTCATTCAGGAAATTGGTATGAATATTTTTCTCAATCACAGTACACAACAGGTAGTTTGATACTTGCACCCGGAGAGTACAGAATTTACACCGACAAGGAAATTTATGCTAACCCTGTTCCTGCAGCAGTTGCTCCACAAGCAAGCGAAGTAACTATTTCAGGTGTTCCTTTAATAAATACTCAATTGTCTGGCTCATACTCTTTTTATGATTTTAATGGCGATTTAGAAGGCGAAACAACTTTTCAATGGTACATTAGCGATTTTTCTGACGGAAGAAGCAAACAAATAATCGATAGTGCAAATACTCAAACTTTAGAATTAACAACCGATTTTTACGGTAAATATATTGGCTTTGAAGTATTTCCAATTGCTATTAGCAACGAACTTGCCCAAGGAAATAAATCAACAAGCAGTTTTATAGGACCTGTTTCTTTTGCTGTTACCGAACCGGTAATTTTCCCTAATCCTTTTGAAGATGAACTTAATTTTTTGAATATGCAAGATTACAATCAAGTAATAATTTCTGATGCAAGCGGTAAACTTATTGATAGTTTTGATATTAATGCAAGAAATTGGATAACAAAGAGTTATAGCTTGCAAAAAGGGGTTTATGTAGTTAAAATAATTGGCGAAACTATAGAAAAAGAATTTAAAATAATCAGAATGTAAATATTATATTTATTTTCCCGTAAGTTTAATTATACGACAGTAAAAAGTAAAACGTTAATTGTATGCAAAAAAAAGACGAATGGAAAAATATAATTTAATGAATGATTACAGCGAAGGTTGTCATCATAGCATTTTAGAGTTGTTAGCAGAAACAAATGATAATCAGCAAGATGGATACGGCGAAGATATATATTCGCAACAAGCAAAAAAACTGATAAAAAAAGAGATAAAAAACCCCAAAGCCGAAATCTACTTTGTAACCGGAGGTACTCAAGCAAATTTAATAGTAATTTCGGCAATGTTAAAGCCACACGAATCGGTAATTTCTGCCGAAACAGGTCATATTAATATTCACGAAGCTGGAGCAATTGAAGCAACCGGACACAAAATTAACCCGATATATAATAACGATGGCAAAGTTAAGACCCAAGATATACAAAATATTTTAGATGAACATATTACGGTTCCTCACATGGTAAAACCAAAGATGGTTTACATTTCAAATTCTACCGAAATTGGAACAGTGTATAAAAAGAATGAATTGGAAAAATTATCTGAATTTTGCAAAAAAAATAATCTTTATTTATTTCTTGATGGAGCAAGATTAGGCTCTGCTTTAGCATCAACCGAAAACGATTTAACGTTAGCAGATGTTTCAAAACTTACTGATGTTTTTTACATAGGTGGCACAAAAAACGGAGCTTTACTTGGTGAGGCAATAGTAATAAACAATAAAAAATTACAAGAAGATTTTCCGTTTCAATTAAAACAAAAAGGAGCTCTAATGTCTAAAGGTAGATTGTTAGGCGTTCAATTTATGGCTTTATTTTCAAATAATTTGTTTTTTGATTTGGCTAAACATGCAAATTTTATGGCAAAACAAATATCAGATGCAATAAAACAAAAAGGCTACAGCTTTTTAATTGAATCACCTTCAAATCAAATATTTCCGATTTTCCCAAATATTTTAATTTCAAAATTAGATGAAAAATTCGGTTTTTATATATGGAAAAAAATAGACGCCGAAAATTCAGCCGTACGAATTGTTACTTCGTGGGCAACTAACCAAAAAATTGTAAACGAATTTATTTCTTGTATTGAATTGTGATGTTTTTTTAATCGTTAAAAATAAAACAATCCTAATAAAAAATCCTGCAAAAAGTTGATTAAGTTATCTTTGAGTAATTTTTGCGATTATAAAAATTCGGGGAAAATCATTGTAATTAAATTTATCCTTTAATTATTTACGAAATATTAAGATAACTTAATTTTATCATAAAATTAAATTTGGAATTTTATAAATAGCTCAAAATCAATAAATTGTTATTTTAAGAGTAAGTTGTTTTAAATTTTTTTTAAACAACGTTTTAATACTTGATATTGTTATAAAAAATAACCCAACTTTTTTTTTATACATTTGCAAACTTAAATTTTAACATGAGAGGAGGAAACGATTTAACAAAAGGTAATGAAGCCAAAGTAATTGTAAAATTTGCTATACCAATGATGGTTGGTAATATATTTCAGCAATTATATAATGTTGTAGATGCAGCCGTAGTAGGTAAATTTGTTGGTAAAGAAGCACTTTCGGCAACTGGCGTAAGCTTCCCGATTTTATTTTTATTAAGCTCAATAACAATAGGTTTTGCAATTGGAGGAACAATAATTATTGCTCAATTTTACGGAGCTAAAAAAATTGATCAGGTTAAAAAAACAGCCGAAACTTTGCAAATAATAATGTTTATTGCCTCATTTATAATCACTTTTTTAGGGATTTTTCTGAGCAGAAGCATTTTTAATTTATTAAATTTTCCGGAAGAAAATATTGATCTTGCAGTTTCTTATTTTAATATTTTGATGGTTGGAAATATCGCTATTTTTGGATACAACGCCATAGCCGCAATCCTCAGAGGATTAGGCGATTCCAAAACCCCTGTTTATTTTCTAATTATCTCAACTATTGCAAATATTATTGGAGACATTCTTTTAGTGGTTGTTTTTGATATGGGGATTCAAGGTGCTGCCATTGCTACTGTTTTAGCTTATGTTATTGCTTATGGAATTGCAATTGTTTATTTGAATAAAAAACACAAAATTATTAATATCAATTTTAAAATTAGTTTTGATAAATTAATTTTCAAAAAAATATTAAAAATTGGAGTTCCTTCATCGGGGCACATGTTTGTGGTTTCGTTTGGAATGATATTATCTTTTTCAATAATAAACCTTTTTGGAACCGATGTAATTGCCGGATTTACAGCTGCCGGCAGAATTAACTCATTTGCAATTATGCCTGCAATGTTTTTTTCTAATGCTCTTTCGGCATTTGTGGGGCAAAATTTTGGAGCTAATAAATTGGATAGAATCAAGAACGGATTAAAGGCTACTATGTTTATGATTAGCGGAATTTCGATATTTTTTACGGCTGTTTCATTGTTGTTTCCTGCGGTTTTAATGAAAATGTTTACTAATGTTGATGAGGTTGTGCAAGTTGGAGTAAATTATTTTACTATTGTTGCTCCTTTTTATTTGATTTTTGGCTTAATGTTTTCATTTAATGCTGTTTTTAGAGGCGTTGGAAACACCATTACTCCAATGTACATAACACTTGTTGCATTATGGGTTGTACGTTTTCCGGCAATGATTTTACTTTCTATGGATTACTCATTTTTTCCTTTAAAACTTACGCCTGTAAATTCCTCAGGATTATGGTGGGGTGAACCTCTTGCCTGGACTACAGGATTGTTACTTGCTGCAAGTTACTATTTGTCAAAACGATGGATAAAAAAAGCACAAAAAGTTTCGGAAGATAGCGAGATTTACTAATTTGAGTTTTTTTATGATAATATTACGAAAATAAATAACATAGTCCATATACTCCAACCCAAGAAAGTTGCTCTAATATTTTTTTTTCTTGCTGCTTTTCTGTAACCGGCAATATAATCTTTGTTATAAAAAAGATTTGAATTTTTAGAATATTTTATTGTTTTAGCATTAAAATATGGTTCCGGCGACGAAGTAAGTGCTACTCCAAGAACAGCAAAACCTCCGAGCACAAAACCAAAAATAGCATGTGGAATGTCCATATTATAATAAAGCATAGCATCTTTAAATCCAAGAAAATAATAAGATGAATCTTGTATTAAAATTTCTGACATCGATAATGATTGAATACAAACACCTTTGTTAAACTGTTCAGCATCAAGTGATTTGCTGATAATCAAAATTGCTAAAAAAACTGTTATTTTTTTCATTTGATTAATCGTTTTTTCTTTTTTTGAAAAAAGAATTATAATTTTGCGATAGCTTTAAAAACTTTCAGAGAGGAGGTTCGCTTCAATTACTCTACGCAATAAATAAAATTTAAAACAACGTCTCCTACCATTTTAAGCGTTTGTTTATTAATGTTTTGTAAATTATCTTGCTGAGTATGCCAATGTTCAAAATAAGGAATTGTTTTACGAGGATCGTTGTCCATTATCATAATTGAACGTATTCCGGCAAGTTGACTCACAAAAACATGATCATGCAAAATTGGTTTGGAGAATTTATCGGGGAAAAAACTTCCATAACCCAAGGTGTCGGCAAGATTCCATATTTTTTTTACCAAAAAATTATTGAAATATCGCGAGTTATCATCTCTTGCAAAAACAGGGTTACTACCTCCAACCATATCAAGTCCAAGACCAAACAGAGCATCATAATTTTTAACATGCGGATTTTTAGCCCAATATTGAGCCCCTAAACACCATGCTTTTTCATCATAAATATCCATGTATAAAGGTTGACCTTGATCTTCGGCATCAAAAAAGATAATATCAATGCCTACAGTTGGTTTATTTACAGATATTTGTCGGGCAATTTCTAACAAAACACCAACACCGCTTGCACCGTCATTTGCACCCAACACCGGCAAAAGTTGATCAATATTATCTGCTTCCATATCCGAATAATAACGACTATCGTAATGAGCAAAAAGTAAAATTCTTCTTTTTTTATCGGGATAAAATTCAGCAATAATATTAGACGAATTTAATATTAAACCGTCAAAACGCTCAAGTTCAACATTTTGAATAATAACCTCAGCACCAAATGATTTTAATTTGTTTTCTAAAAATATCACACAAGAATCGTGAGCTTTAGTGTTTGGAATTCGTGCCCCAAAATCAACTTGATTTTTGATATACAAATAGGCACTATCTTCATTAAAAACGTCATTGTATTCTATATCGCAATATGATTGATTTTTGCAACTGAAAAAAATAATAGTAAAAAGGAATAAAACCCAAAAATTATGTGTAGCTTTGTAATACATTAATTTTTTATGTCAAAAATACAAAAAAAACAAAAAGGAGAAAATTTTTCTGCTTATCTGAGCATTTGGGTTTCGATAACAGGAAATATTTTTTTATTTATTCTAAAATTTTGGGCAGGTATTGTTTCTTCGTCCGTAGCCGTAATTGCCGATGCATGGCATACTTTGTCTGATTCTATTAGTTCTATTATTGTATTAATAAGTGTGAAAATTTCCGAAAAACGACCAACTTCAAAATTCCCTTTTGGGTTTGGCCGTTCCGATACAATTGCCTCCGGAATCTTATCAATAATGCTGGTTGTTATTTCATTTGAATTTTTTATTAAAGGTGTCCAAAAATTAATGGATAAACAAACCGCAACCTATGGTGTAATTGTTTATGTAGCTATGATTTTAACTGTTGTTTTTAAAGAAGTTATGGCTCAAATTTCGATTTGGGGTGCAAAAAAATCAGCGATTAAATCGCTCAAAGCAGATGCTTGGCATCATCGGAGTGATGCAATTTCGTCAATTGTTATTCTTATAGGTGTTTTTTTAAGCAAATTTTTTTGGTGGATAGATGGAGTGTTAGGTATTCTTGTTGCTCTGATTATTGCTTATACTGCTTTTGAAATAATGAAAGATGTTTTTAAGTCAGTTATTGGCGAAAGCCCGGATGATGAATACAAACAAAAACTTAAAAGCATTGTACTCGAAGCAGCAAACATGGAGGTTTATCCTCATCATATACATTTACATGCATATGGAAATCATCATGAAGTTACTTTTCATATTTATCTGCCGGCAACTTTAGAAATATTGCTTGCACATGAAATGACAAATGTTATAGAAACTGCTTTAAAAGAAAAAATGAATAGTATAGCAACAATTCATGTTGAACCATTACCCGAAAATTTTAAAAATCAAAATAAACTATAAAAATCAAAACCAAACATGAAACTCGCAACTTGTAACCCAAAACCCGCAACTCAAAAACCATAACCCGTAACCCGAAACTCGCAATCCAAAACCCGCAACTCAAAAAAACATAAAAAAATATGAGACCAATAATTGGAATAATAGGCTCCGGCGATAATGCTTGCAAAAAATCAATGTATGAATTTGCCTTAGAACTTGGCGATAGACTTGTTTCAGAAGGATACAGAATAGTTTCCGGCGGCAAAGGAGGAGTAATGGAGGCAGTTAGCAACGGCGGCATGAATTCTGAAAACTACTTTGAAGGATCAATAATTTGCATTTTGCCGGGATTGCATAAAACCAGTGCAAATAAATTCTGTGATATTGCTATACCCACAGGTTTTGGTCTAAACAGAAATACTGTGATTATAAACACTGCCGATATTTTAATTGCTATAGGCGGCGGATCCGGAACAATGTCGGAAATTAGTTTTGCGTGGCAATATGGAAAAAAAGTTTTGTGTGTAACAAATTTTGGCGGCTGGTCTGAGGAATTGGCAGGAAAAAATTTAGATAACAGAAACGAAAATCTATTGATTCCCGTTTCTGATATAGATGAAATTATAGAGACACTAAGAAGCTTTATATAAATATATGAAATTCAATGGTTGAAAAATTATTCTATTAAAATAATTTGTTTAACATTCCTCCAATATTGGATTTACCTCCGCCACCAAATAAGCTTTCAAGTGGAGAAGCATCATCATCGGGAGTTTGACTATTTATTTTGGTTACTTTACCAATAATACCCGGTAATAATACTCCCACAACTGAGCTTGCTACTGCATTATTCATGCCTAATTTTGACATCAATTGCGATGAAATACCTTTACTTATAGCTCCTTGCAAACCATCTGCCGATGAATTATTTTGTTGTCCCGAAAATAAATTCATCAGTGTTCCTGTATTTCCTCCAATCATTTGTTGGCCTACTTCTTTTGTAACTACTCCACCTGCAATGTTAAAAACATCATCTAATTGATCACTTTTAAATCCGGGAATTTGAGTTAATTGTCCTCCGGTTTCGCCTTGTAAGCCTTTTAAAATATCTCCAAACATAATTTTTATTTTTAAGTTTTTCCAAAGATAATAAAATTTATGAATTTTTATTTCTCGTCTTGAGTAATGTATTTGCACTCATAAAAGTTTTTATTTTATTTGCGAATATTAAAATAACAACAAAAACATTTTTTAAACTTTACTATCTTTACAAACTTTATTTGAACAATAATTTTTTAAAAAAACAAAAATGCGAACAGAAACAGATTATGTTGGCTCGCTTGAAATTCCCAAAGATGCACTTTACGGTATTCATTCTGTAAGAGCAAAAAATAACTTCTTGCAAAATACCCGTTTTTCTTTTGAATGGTACAAAGCAATGGGTTATGTAAAAAAAGCTTGCTACTTAACTTATTATGATTTTAAAAATGCTGCAAAACAAAACTACGATTTAAGCAGCCTTAATTTTAAATTTATTGATGATGAAGTGCTTCAAAAGCTCATTTTAGCTGCCGACAAAGTTTCTACAGGTCAATATTTTGAGCAATTTATAACTCCGGCAATACAAGGAGGAGCCGGCACAAGTATAAATATGAATATCAACGAAATAATTGCAAATTTATCTTTGATTGAAATGAACTTAAAACCAGGCAATTATTCGAAAATTGACCCTGTTGAAACGGCTAATATTTTTCAATCTACAAACGATACCGTGCCAACGGCTTTAACTGTGGCTGCAATGTTTGAACTTAATAAACTTGAACAATCAATTAACGAATTACGAAATACAATTGAAGGATTAGAACGAAAATACAGAAACGTTTTGCGAATTGGATATACTCAAATGCAAGAAGCTGTTCCAACATCTTTCGGTAAAATGTTTAGTTCATATAATGATGCACTTGGCCGTGATTGGTGGCGAATTTCAAAATGTTTTGAGCGAATAAAAATTGTTAATCTCGGAGGTAGTGCTATTGGCACTTCGGTTACCGTATCGCGTTATTTTGTGATGGAAGTTGTTCAAAAATTGCGACAAATTACCGATTTGCCGGTTACCCGAAGCGAAAACCTTGTTGATGCAACTTCTAATCTAGATGGTTACGTTGAAGTTCACGGAATTTTAAAAGCTAATGCCGTTAATTTAGAGAAGATTGTTTCGGATATAAGATTGCTTTCTTCTGATCTAGTTGGCACAAAAGAAATTGAAATTCCTCAAAAACAAGTAGGTAGCTCAATAATGCCATCAAAAGTTAATCCGGTTATTGTGGAATTTGTGGTTAGTGTTGCTCACAAAATTTATGCTAACGATGTGTTAATAAATCATCTTGCAGCACAAGGAAACCTTGAATTAAATGCTTATATTCCGGCAATTGGCGACAGCTTGCTCGAAAGTTTAAATCTTTTAATTGCAGCAAATAAAACATTAAATGAAAATTTATTTTCAGGTTTAATAGTAAATGAAAAAATAGCTCAACAAAATCTATTAAAAAGTCCGTCAATTACAACGGCATTAATTCCATTTATAGGTTATAATAAAGCATCGGAGCTGTCAAAACTTATGCGATTAAAAACAATTAACGTTTTTGAAGCAAATAAAATTCTTAATTTACTTGATGAAGATAAAATAAAAGAACTTTTAAAACCAGATAATTTACTTAAAAATGGTTTTTCGTTAAAAGAAATTCAAAACAATACATAAAATTTTTTCTGTAGATTGTTGCAAAAACATCAACTTTTAATATAATTGCAAATAAAAATAACAAGATGAATAAATATAGTAAAATTTTTGAAAAATTGTGGGATATTTATACCACACAAAATCCTCAAGCTAAAAAAGTGTACGAACTTTTTACTCAAAGAGGAGAAACAGTTTTAAATGATCATATCGCATTTAGAACATTTGACGATGACCGTGTAAACATAGATGTATTATCAAAACCTTTTATTGAATCGGGTTACCAATACATTGGAGATTACCATTTTAATGAAAAAAATCTTTACGCAAAACATTTTGAACATAATACCGATAAAAATGCTCCAAGAGTTTTTATCAGTCAACTTATAACTAATAAATTTAGTGATTTTGCACAAAAAACAATTCAAGAAACGATAAATAAAATTCCTGCTGATATTTTAAAATCAGATGAATTAATTTATTCGGGAACTGTTTGGGGTGAAGTTGAATTTGAAACTTATAATAAACTTAGAAAAGAATCAGAGTATGCTGCTTGGTTGTATGTTAACGGTTTTAGAGCTAATCATTTTACTGTGAGCGTAAATAAACTTATAACATTTAAAAACATTATTGAAGTTAATGATTTTTTAAAACAAAGTGGATTTTTAATGAACGATTCAGGAGGAGAGATAAAAGGAACAGCAGAACAATTTTTAGAACAATCCAGCATTAAAGCAGGTATTATACCCACAAAATTTGCAGAAGGAACTTACGATATTCCTGCTTGTTACTATGAATTTGCAATGCGTCATAAAATGCCTAATGGTGAGTTTTACAGCGGTTTTATTGCAAATTCGGCCGACAAAATTTTTGAAAGTACTGATTTTTACAATAAATAAAAAAGGAGTCTTAAGCTCCCCCTTTTTTATTTAATTATTCGAATTATTCCACTGTATAGAATTATCTTTAAATGCGTGTAATAAACTTTTTTTGAAATAAAAAAATAATCAAATCAAAACTTCTGAAAAAAACAACAAAAAAGAAGCCGGATTTAAACTTAAATAATATTTCAAAAAATATACCGCAAAGTAGCCTTTCTGCTGCATAAATAGAGGTTAAAACCGCCGGTATTGGTGTTTATGAAAAATATTTTAAAAAATGAAAATTTACGAACAAATAAAACAATATGCTGATAAATTACGTTTAGCATTGCTTAAAAATAATTTTGAAAGCATCACTCATTCAGCACAAATAAACAAGCCATCGTATTTGGAATTTACGCATAAATTCTTGGAACAGAAAATATTAAAATGCAGAAAAACAAACTATAACCGTTGGTTGAAAATGGCTAAAATACCACCCAATAACGATTTAGATAGTTTGGATTTTAATTTTTCCGAAGCTATTTCAAAGCTTGAATTAAAACAACTCACAAAGCTTTTTGGTTAGAACAAAATTATAACATCGTATTGAAGGTCAATCAAGAACCGAAAAAAATTCTTAATCTATAGAGTTATTTACAAAGCAGTAAAACAAGGGCACATAACTTATTTTTTAATAAAGGAAATCTTAATATCTATCCTGAAATTTAAAGAGCTAACATCAACAGTATTAGATAGATAAAACAGGGTGTTTAAATCTTTTATAATTACCATTGACGGCATAATGGTGTTTCCGATAAAAAAAACACGATGCAGTTGCTTTTTTAAATTATATAAATCATTTTCATCAAAAAAGTTCAGTAATAATAACAATAAACAAATCAACTAACAGTGGGCACAAACACTCGAAGAAGAGGTTCTGTCCGCGACATTATTGGATAGAATATTGTTTTGGAGTGAAATTGTAAAATTTAAAGGTGTAAATGGCAAAAGTTATTGAATAAAAAAAAGGAATTTTTGAGAAAAAAACCAAGGCACATCAAACGGCGGCTAAGTATGCCCAAAAAAGTATTCAAGGTTGCCTGAATTGTAAACAACGTCCTATTGTCAGATAAACAAAATTAGTTCCCAAAATGTAAAAAATAAATTTGTATATTACTCATTAAAAACGCTTTATCAAATTAAATTTGCAATTTGGGTTAAGATTTTTAAAAACATTGGCTCAACTTATATGGAATTTGTCTAATTTGTATAACTTTTAAAAAATAAATTTTTTTGTTAAAATTGACTTGATACAATGGTAAAATCTTCCGTATGAAGTTGATATTGGTTATCAAAACTCTGAAAGACAGAGGTTTTGTTTTGAAAAAAGATAAAAATAGTCGCTAATATTTGTTTTTTTGTAAATTTGTACTGTGTTAAATTTATATAGGATGCCATTATTTGTTTATCATACAAATTTAATATTTTTTGCTGTATTTTTTTTAGTGTTAAGTTCGGATAATAATATTTTAGCTGGTGTTAAGTTTTGTGTAAAATTTAAAACAACTAAATACGTTATGTAACAGTAAAAAATAGATTTTACAAAAGAAGATTAAAACCATATGATTGATAAAATAAAATTAAACAGCTTTACCGGCAAAAACGAGTTGATAAATCTGACAAAAGAGACCAAACACCTTTTTGCTTATTTGGTTTTTTTTGAACAAGGAAGCGGGCGTTTAAAAATAAACAACACTAATGTTGAAATAGAAAAAAACTCCATTTTTAGTTTACCAATACTATCTACAATTGATTACAGCGGTATGGACAGTAAAGCCATAGGCAAGTGCATTGCTTTTAACAAAGAAGCCAGAGATATTTTACTCATTCATTCGTTCAAATTATTTTGTCCGTTTACCGGAGTTATAAATATTATTGCAGAAAAATCGGTTTTTGAGAAAATATCATTCTATCTCAAAGACATAAAAACAGAACTTGAAATGCAATATTTTGCTTATGATGAAATAATTTATCTACAAAATGCTCTTATAATAAAACATATAAACAGAAACATATCGGATAATAGTTCAACAAGTCAAATTAGTAATATAAATTTAAAACGATTTGCCGATTTGGTAGATAAGGAATTTAAAAACCATCACGATATAGAATTTTATTCAAGCAAATTATCTGTCAGCACCAAAACATTAGAACGATTAGCAAAACAACATCTAAATATTACACCCAAACAAATCATTAAATACCGCATTAATGCCGAAGCAATTCGGTTGTTGCTGCACACACAAAACAGCATTAAAGAAATTGCTTATGAATTGAATTTCAGTTCACCCGATTATTTTAACTTTTTCTTTAAAAAACTAAATAATATTTCACCATCAGCGTATAAAAATAAAATGTCCGAAAATTTAAGGTTTTTGTCGTAAAATCACTAGTTGCCTTAAATTAAAGAAATTACTTTTGCATTGTTATACAAAATTGTATTTAGTAATAATCTTTAAATTTGTTTTAAAATGAAAAACGAACTATTAGAAAAAAACAAAGAAATTTGTCTGGGTGTTTCAAAAGCTATTATGGGCGGAGATTGGGAAAGAGTTGATAATTTATTATCAGACGATTTTCAGTACATTGGTGATGGTAATCCGCCGATGGACAAACAACAGTACATCAACTTTATGCGATATGCACTCAGCGCTGCAATGACCGATATGGACATGAAATTTCTTCGCGTTATTGCCGAAGGTGATTTAGTTTCAGTAGATTACACAAACGACATGAACAATACCGGAGCATTTTTCGGTATTCCTGCAACAAACAAAAGAGTGCATGCAAGCGGACAATTTATCAGACAAGTTAAAAACGGTAAAGTAACTGCCGAATGGCAAACAACCAATATGTACGGTTTAATGCAACAACTTGGCGTGATACCTAAACAATAAATTTGTTTGATAAATTTGTTTATATTTCTAAAAACGCAAAAAACAATTTAATAATTGTTTTTTGCGTTTGAATGTTTTTAATTATTCACACAAAAAAAACTAATTCTACTATGAATATAACAAAAATTAAAATCATAACTACTTTTTTATTATAGCAACTTTGATATTTGTTGCTTGCGACAAAACAGAATATAATCCAAATAGCAAGGATACGTATTTAAAACAATTGGCAGCCCCAAAGAATATAACAATAGGCACTCTGTACAATTACAGCTATTCGCATTCAGGATATAAAGATTATGAAATTTACAATAAGGTTATTTCAGAAGAATTTGATATTTACGCACTTGAATGGGAATTTGCCCCCAATGAATTGTGGACAAGCGAGTACGAATACGATTTTAACTATCTCGACAAAGCTCTGAAATTTGCACAAGACAATAATTTAAAAGTTCGCGGAACACACTTGCTTTGGTATGCTCAAACACCCGAATGGCTCGAAAACGGAAATTACACCGCCCTGCAAGTAAAAGCTATGCTCAAAGCATACATTAATACCCTTTTTACACACGTAAAAACAGAATATCCGGGCGTTTTGACAGAAATTTCGGTTGCCAACGAAATTCTGACCGACGACGAAACAGAAGGCGAGTATGGTTTTTTGCGTGAATGCGTTTGGGTAGAAAAATTAGGCGAATACTACATCGACAGTGCTTTTATTTGGGTTAATGAAGTTTATCCCGAAGGAAAACTAATTTTAAACGAATACGGCAACGAATTTAAAGGCGATTTTAAAACCCAAAAGTTTTTAGAATTAGCCACAAGACTTAAAGACGCCGGTATTCCGATAGATGCCGTTGGCTTGCAATGCCATTTTACAACCGACAAACAAGAACTTGTAGATGTGCCGTTTGACCAAACAAAATTTGACCAAGCAATTGCTGATTATCAAAACTTGGGCTTAGAAATACTAATCACCGAATTAGATGTAAGATTGAACGATGATAAAAAAGGTAATACCGATGAAAAACTTGAAGAACAAGCCGAAGTTTACCGTCAAATTTTTGAAACTTGTTTGAAATACTCATTGGTTACAAACATAACAATGTGGGGATTTAATGATGATTTATCATACCTAAATGGCAGAGCAAGTTGGTTGCCACAAAAACGAGATTGGGGTTTAATTTTTGATGCAAATTATAATCCCAAACCGGCATATTTTGCGATAACTGATGTATTAAAATAATTTTTTTTGCAATCTATTGACAAGTGTCTTATCCTGAAATAGCTTTACACATAAAATTGTAAAGTTATGATAAAAAGGGTCGTGTACAAAAAAATGTGTAAATTTGGTTAGTTTACATCAAAAGCAATGTTATATTTAATTATTCTTTTTTTGAGAAGAATGAAAAAAACATTCCTCTCGCCAAAAGTGATTTTTGTTTTTCCTTACTGCAAATTTATTTGTTTTTATTTTCATAAACAAATTTTTAAGCCTCATATTCAAAATTATAGAGTGTATGCCAAATCACATTTTCTTTGCCGGATTCAAAACCTATTAAATTCAAAAAAATTTAAATAGATCAAGACTAAACAGAGCAATATGAATTTTTTAGGGTGTTCCATTGCGGAAAACAAAAAAAAGGAGTTTTAAGCTCCTTTTTTATTTAATTATTTGAATTGCTCCACTGTACAGGATTATCTTTAAATGTTTGTAATAAACTTACATCGTCTGCTTCGGGTTCTTGAATAAGAGTTGTAAATTCAAAATCACCTTTGAAATTTTTATCCCAAAACATCATGCTCATAAAATCAACATATTCACCAGATGTTGCATCAAAATATTCTTCATCGGAAGGAATACTAAACATCCATGGCGATTTTTTATCATGTTTATATAAATTTACTTGCGAAGGATCAGTAAAAGATAGAACTAATTTAGCACAAAGTTGACCATTTTCTTCGTAAAGAACTTTTTCTACAACTGTTGCCTCAGGAAAACTACCTTCAATTTCTTCGCCAAAAACATAATTTTCAGTTAAATCTTCGTAATCAGAAGTAATAACACTGTCAACATCTTCATCTTCCCAAACATCAGCATAAATATTGATATATTTTATTGTTAATGTTCCACTGTTTTTTGTGTCAAAATGAAAACTGTATTCTTTATAGTGTGATGTTAAACAACCTGATAACACAACTATTGCAGAAAACAATAAAGTAAAAAACGCAAATTTTCTCATAATTTTATTTTTAAATTAATTTTGTACAAATGTAAGAATTAAGTCTTTTTTAAAAAATATTTTTATTATAAGTGATTTAAGCAGTTAATACTTAGCTCTGATAATTTATACAGAAATACTACGATAGATTTTATGATTGTTAATGTAACCAATATTTTTGAATGATAATTCTTTAAGTTTAGTTGAAGGTTACGTTCGTTTAGTTGACAAATTTAAAAAAACACATTCGGCATTATATAAGTTCTCTCATTTTTAAGTAGTTTTAGTTTTTATTCAGGGAAACGTTCAAATTTATATATTTTTTCCAGCGACTCATCCCAGCTTGCTTTATTTGAAATAAAAATATGTGCATTAGGTCTTTTTTTAAATTCAGTATCTAAACATCCTGCTGGAACTACTAAAAGTTTGCCGTCCATTTGTAAATTTGGTAGAGCAGAACCACAATTTGTACAAAAAGCTTTCAGATGATTACTTTTATGTGGTTGAAATATTCTAATTTCTGTTTCCGTTTTTATCCATTTTAGTTTTGCTGTTGTGGAAAACAAATTTGCAGCATGAGCCGACCCGGTGTCTTTCCTACAATACCTGCAATGGCATAAATAGAAACTCTCAAAATCACCAATAACTTTAAATTTAATTCCTTTGCATAAACAAGAACCTAAGTATACCATAATAAGTTGCTTTTTAAAATTACGAATTTAGTTGAAATCCATTTTCCCTTATTCACTGTTATTTTTATTATTTACACTTACCTATTTTATCATTAAGAAACTTGCGTCTCCTTTAAATATCGAGTGGCGTGAATAGCAATAACACTATACCGTTTTGTTCAAAAGTTGATGTTTGCAGTTTTGCCATTTACTATTTCTGCCTTATTCGGTTTGAGGTTACCGAAGTAGCTCAATTTCAAGATTGTTGCTCCTACTTTTGCTTCACGAGCGTAAGTTTCAGATACGTTGTTCCAAGAACTTAGTCCGATAATGGCTTTACCATACTTCAGACCTCTTAGTAGGATACTGTTAACAGAATAACAGGTTGCGTTTTATTTGCAACATGCTAATAAACAGTAACATGCGTAATAACGTGAATATGTATGCGTAGTTGCGAGATTTGAGAGTAGAATGTAAAAATTAAGCACAATGTAAATTTTTGCACTGTCGTTTCGAGTTCCGCACAATGCCTGCACTTGTCGGTTTTAGCATATATTAGCAATTTTTTTTATTTTATTTGCCATTGCCAATAAAAATACGGTAAAAATATAGGAACATATGCCTTTGCGTCAATATCTTTGAACTCATTACTAAAACCAACCCACTCAAATCTTAAACATTTGATGAATTTGATTTTGCTTTTATAAAAAGGTGCAACTCTTATTCCATACATAATTTCTGTTTTTCTTGCAACATTGTCAATATAGTTAAAAGTTGTTCCGTAAGAATAATTAATGTGAAAACTTATTCTCTTTAATCTGTAATCAAAACCAATCATATAATCAGGTGCTATTTTGTTTTCGTATAGTTTAACTATATGATTAAGTGTATCTTTGTTTTCTAATTCTAAATATTGAGAAAATGTTCCGCCAAACGAAACGTGTGCGTATAATTTTGGTGTTATTTTCCAACTCATATTTATATGATGATACCAATTAAATCCTTTTCGCCAAGTTGCGAAGTAAGGATTAGTTGATTGGTCGAACTTTACATACAGATATTGTATCATATTTTCGTATGCTATTGTTGGTTTATATTTATTATGGTCTGTAAGTTTAAAACGTCCATTAACACTCAAAACAGGAAGATGTGGTTTGACAAAAAGTCCCGCAATAATATTGTTATCTACCGTCAATGTTATTCTATCGGTAACACCATAATAAACCCAAGTGGGTATCGGTAAAAATTGTGGTGTCCAATTAATAATTATCTCTTTTTTCTTTAAAGTATAAGCCGAATTTGAATTTACCGGATGCATAAAAATTTCGGTTTGTAATCCAATTGTGGTATCAGATTGTCCATTTACCATATTTGAAAACAAAAATGACAAAATAAAAATGGATAAATATTTTGATTTATAAGTTTTTTTCATCGTGAATGTGTTTATTTCGTTTGCTTTTTCGCACAATGTAAATCAAGGGTAAAATGTTCATTTATTAACGCATCAAAAGTCAATTCCTGCA
>JAFGXO010000079.1 GCA_016936595.1 Bacteroidales bacterium
AATCGGGCAATCGGTGAATAATTAATATGTAAATCGGGCAATCGGTGAATAAATTAATATGTAAATCGGGCAATCGGTGAATAATTATATTTACACCACGCAATCTTCAAATCTTTAACAACTGATTTTTCAAAAATTCACTGATTGAACCCATATACAAATTCACCGATTGAATTATTTACACATTGATATTTACACATTGAAAAATTTACTTATGACCACCGATTACGATACGCATAATTTTAAAATTCAACACAAAAAATCTAAAAAGTTGAATAAAAAAACATCTGCGAACAAATAATGTTCCTTTTGTTGGAACCGGAGGATACGATTCGTCTTTGTACCCAAGAGCTATATCTTTATTTCTACGTAACATAATTTTAAAGTTTTTGTTGTTTGTAAAGTTTGTAAAGTTCTAATCATTTCCATTTTATAAGTTTATTCCGGTATCATGAACCAGAAAGGTTTAGCTTTAGCTTTGTACATAAACGCGATATGCAAAATAAGCTTTAACCAGTGTCCGGCAAGTCCGGGTTCACCAATAGTATAATTAATATTTCTACCCCAAGTTGGGTATTTTTCGTAATCTTGAACAATTGGAAAAACAGTAAGAGTAGCAGCACTACCTTTTCTGAGTCCATATCCTGCAGAAACAATACAAGCAGCTCCCATTTTTGTCATAGAAGCACGGTGTTTAAGAGTTATTTCACCTTTTTTTATGCTTAAAGCAATGTTTTGAGCAATAACTTTTCCTATTACGCCCGAAGGCATTCCTGTTCTCGGAGGAGCCGGGGCAATAACCATACCGTTAGGATTTGTAAATTGTTTTGAAATTGCATGAGGCGGAGCAAAAGCAATTCCGGCAGCAAAAACATTTTCGTAATCGGGATTTTGATAAGTAGAAGGCCAATCGGGGGCTTTCCATTCTTCGTAAGGTTTTGCGGTATAATCGGCATCAACTTTCATAAAACCGGCAGGGTTAAAAATCTTTGCAGTAATATCTTCGCCTGCTTTATTGAAAGCATTTAATCCGGCACCGGCAAATCCTGGAATTAACATTGCAAAATCATAGTCGAGTGTTTTTTGTTCACCTTCAAGCGTTTCGTAGTGAATAGTTTTTTGGTCAACTTTCGTAACACCTGCACGTTTAATCCATGAAATACCATATTCAGAAAGAATAGATTCGGTAAATATTTTAGTGGAAGTAACATATCCACCTCTTTTTACAAAAGCTCCTCCCATTCCAAAATCACCAAGTTCATATTCGTTAGTAAGCCAAATAATTTCGGCTTTATCCCAAAGTTTTCTTTTATTTATTTCAAAAGCAACATTAAGAGCATATTCAAAAGCAGCCCCCTGACAAGTAGCTTTTGGGTGACCAACACCAATAACAAAGCGTTGTTTTTCGCCGGCAGACATTTTATCAAGCGATTTTTGCAAATTATCCCACGCATGTTCAGCATGATCAAAAGAACAAACAGAATTTGTATAGCCATCAAGACCTAATCCAGGTGTTGCGGCAAAATTTAGTTTTGGTCCGGTTGCATTAACAAGGTAATCATATTCAACTTTTTCAGTTTCACCTTTTTTGCCTTCCTCAACATATTCAATAAGAACATAAGGTTTATTATTCTCGGCATTTCCTTCGGGAAAAATTGTTTTCCCCAAAGCTCTTTTAAAGTTTATTTTTTGTTTTTTATAAACTTTCGATAACTCAAATATTACATTTTTCCTTGTCATTTTGCCAATTCCAACCCAAATATTTGAAGGAACCCATTGGTAATACCTGTTTGGACTAACAACAATAACTTCATGACTATTATTTAATGCTCTTCGTAAAGTTAGTGCGGCAGTATGACCGGAAATACCGGCTCCGAGAACAACTATTTTTGCCATAATATTTTGATTTTATAATGATTTGTAAAAAGGAGTTTAAAATCTTTTTTTAAAGTGTTACAAATATAAAGATTTCTGTTTATTTCTCAAAATTAATTTTTTGGATAAATTGTTTAGTTTGAACTAATAACCAACTTGGGGTAGAAGTTGCTCCGGTAATACCAACCGAATTTACATTTTTAAACCACTCGGTTTTTATTTCATCTGTTGATGAAATAAATTTGGCATAAGGATTTTGCGAACTGCAAACGTCATATAACATTTTTCCGTTTGAACTTTTAACTCCGCTTACAAAAATAATCAAATCATTATTTTTGCAAAACAATTTAAGATCTTTATCTCTGTTAGACACTTGTTTACAAACAGAATCTAAGTAAGTAAAATCATCAGTAATCAATCGTTTTTTAATTTTTTCAATTATCTTAAAATAACTTGTAGCACTTTTTGTTGTTTGAGAGAACAAAGAAATAGGTTTTAAAAAATCAATTTGATCTAAATCGTCTTCAGAAGAAATGATAATAGCAGAATTTAAAGTATTACCATTTAAACCCACAACTTCGGCATGCCCTTTTTTCCCAAATATTACAACTTGCCCGTTTTTTAATTTCATTTGCTCAAAAGCTTTTTTAATTTTAATTTGCAATTTTAAAACAATCGGACACGAAGCATCGATTAAATTAATATTATTTTCATTTGCGATTTTATAAGTATCAGGAGCCTCGCCATGAGCCCGTATTAAAACAGTTTGATTTTTCAGTTTTTTAAAATAATTAATATCAATTGTTTTAAGCCCTTTTTCATGTAAACGCTTAATTTCCAAGTCATTATGAACAATATCACCAAGGCAAAAAAGAGGATTATTTCTTTCCAAAAAACTTTCTGCTTTTTCAACTGCATACACAACGCCAAAACAAAAACCTGAATTTTCATCAATATTTATTTTCATCAAAAAATTTGTCTAAATTTGTAAAGATATTTTTTTTTTCAAAGATACAATTTAAAACAATATGGAGAAAAATTTTAGAATACTTCAACGTTTTGCATATTCGCTTATAGTGCTTATAATGAGCTATATAATACTCACAAAACTTAAGCACATTCTGTATCCTATTGCTTTAGCGATGTTGTTTTCGTATTTACTTTACCCGATGGTTTCGCTCTTTGAAAACAAACTTAAATTTCCACGCACGTTAAGCATTTTTTTATCTCTTTTAGTTGGAGTTTTGATAATAAGTGGCATTGCAAACCTTTTTATTTTGCAAGTAGGAGTATTTATCAAAGATTTTCCATTATTTAAAGATCAAGCAACCGAGAATTTAATAGAACTACAAACAATAATCGAAACTAAATTTCATTTTTCGGTAGAAGAACAAGAAATTTGGCTACAAAATCAATTAGATTTAATATTTGACACCAGTGGTGCTTTTTTAAAAACAATGGCAAAAGGAGCCACAGTAACTTTAGAAACAATAATATTTATTCCTATTTTTGCGTTTTTCATGTTATTTTACAGAGACCGAGGAAAAATTTTTATTCTAAAACTTGCAAAAGCACGAAATAGTAAACTAACCGAAGATTTGCTTCAACAAATTTCAAAAGTTACAATTAAATATATGGTTGGATTAGTATCGGTAGTAGCCATTTTAGCTGTAACTCATTCTTTAGCACTAAGTATAGTTGGCGTAAAATATGCTATAGTTTTAGGAATTATGGCAGCAACAATTTCGTTTATTCCATATTTTGGAACATTAATTAGCGGCATAATTCCTTTAACGTTTTCAATAATATTATCATCAAATCCATACGAGCCGGTTTTTGTATTAATATACTTTTTAGTAATTACATTTGTTGATCATAATATTTTAACACCCACAATCACTGGCGGAAATGTTAATTTAAATCCTTTAGTTACGATAATCGGATTAATTATTGCGGCAGAAGTGTGGGGAATAACCGGCATGATAATTATAGTTCCAACAATTGCAATTATTAAAATAATATGCGATAACGTTGAAGGGCTTGAACCTTATGGTTACATTTTAGGAATAAAACAACATGGTTTAGACTTTAAAAAAATTAAAGAATCTCTAAAAAAAGAATAATGGACTCATATTTAAGTAAAATCTTAAAACTAACAATTACACTACTGTTTTTTGTATTGTTTTTTTATATAATGATAGTTGGCAGACAATTTTTTTATCCTATTGCCCTTGCTATACTTTTATCATATTTAATTTTTCCAATAGTTTCATTTTTTGAAAACAAATTAAAATTTAAGAGAATTTTTGCAATTTTGTTATCAATTTTACTTGGACTTTTAATAATTTATGCTATTGGGAATTTGATACTTATTCAAATAAAAATTTTTATTAAAGATTTTGAAGTAATAAAACAACAGGCAATAGATAATTTAGCTTTTTTACAAAAAACAATTGAATCAAAATTAAATTATTCTATTGAAGATCAGCAACAAATGTTTAAGAATCAGCTAACTTCATTTTTGGACTCAAGTAATATGTTTTTCAGTAATATTTTTAAAACAGCTACCGGAACATTAACTAAGTTAGTATTTATTCCTATTTTTTCATTTTTCATGCTTTTATATAGAGATAGAGCAAAAACATTTGTTTTAAGTTTTGCAAACAAAAGAAATAATAATTTCACCGAAGATGTTTTAAATCAGATATCTAAAGTAACAATAAAATACATGTCGGGAGTTATTACTGTAGTAATTATTTTAGCAATTACTCACTCAATAGCATTAAGCATTATTGGTGTAAAATATGCTATATTTTTAGGATTATTGGCAGCATCAATTTCGATAATACCCTATTTTGGCACACTTGCAAGTACAGTAATTCCGGTAACTTTTTCATTAATATTAACAAATAATCCTTACGAACCACTTTGGATAGTACTTTATTTTTTATTTATAAACTCAATCGAAAACAATTTACTCACCCCACTAATAACAGGCGGAAACGTAAACTTAAACCCCCTTATTACAATTTTAGGGCTTATTACAGGGGCTATGGTTTGGGGTATTCCGGGCATGTTAGTTGCTATTCCGATTTTAGGTGTTATTAAAATTATTTGCGATAACGTTGAAGGACTTGAACCTTATGGTTATATTCTTGGAGTAGATAAGAAAATCAATAAATTTGGAAAACTGAGGGATAAAATTTCAAAAAAAACAAAAAAAATAATTGACAAAGCTGATCAAAAATAGATTTTTAAGATATTTATTTTATGCCTTTTCGATATTTGTGGGTGTAATTCTATATATTGAAGTGTCTTTTACTTTTTTTGCTAAACCTATTTTAAAAAGATTTATTTCAAAAAAAATATACACTTCAACTGAGGGAGTTTATGAACTTAACTTTGACAAAGTTAAAATAAACGTTTTTTCGGGGCATTTTATAATTACTAATTTCAAACTATCCCCCGACACAAACGCATATTTTAACAACTTAACCGACAATTCTAAAAACCTATACAACATACAATTAGATACGTTTGAAATTAAAAAGCTCAAAATTTTTAAGCTCATCGGTAAAAACAACAGCCTTACATTAGGAGAGTTAAATTTAGCAAATCCTCAACTAAAAGTATTAGGTTTAAAACAAAGCGACACCACATCAAAATACGAGCAAAAATCGGCAACTTACGAAACAGTAAAAACAGATGTAATATCTTCAGCCTTTTCATTTGTAAAAAGTGTTTTTATTGAAAAGATTATTATTTCAAATGGCAATTTTGATTTTTTGAAACCAAGAGCCGATAATCCAAACCCGTTTTCAATAAATAGTGTAACATTAATCTTAAACGATTTTAGAGCCGACAGCAAAACTTTTTCAGCAGACAGAAATGATGTTTTTTCTGAAGATATAACTCTAATTATTGACGGCTACGAGCTAAAAATGAATGATAATATCCATGTATTGGGAGCAAAAAAAGTTTATATTTCAACAAAAGAAAGAACCATTCAGTTGTACGATATTTCGCTAAACTCGGGCAACAAACCTATTGATTCATTATCAAAGTTAAACACAAATATTTTTAATTTTAAAATAGACAATATAAAACTAAACAATGCAAATTTTAAAGAAATATACGTTCAAAAACAAATTTCGATAGGCAATGCCTCAATAAATAGCTTTGAAACAATAATTTACGGACAAAAAAAAACTAAAAAAAAGGAATTTAACAAAGATTCGCTACTTACAAAAATTGAAATTTATCCAATGTTTAGCAATTTTTTAAATTTCATTAATATTGACACCCTTAAAATAAACCATGGACATTTTGAAAGCTATAAAAACCTGAACAACATAAGCCCAAAAACAAAAATAGAAAATTATAATGTTACTATTCATGATTTTTTAATTGATTCTGCCAGCATCAATGATACATCAAGAATACTATATGCAAAAGATTTTCTTTTAAATATATACCTTTTTGAACAAAAGCTTAACGATTCGATACATACACTTACTGCGAGAACTGCAGTAGCAACAACAGAAAACAATTCACTTTGGGCTACCGACATAAACATTAGACCAAACCAAACAATGCGGCAATGGGCGGTGCAAAATCAAAAATCATTTAACAATATTGAAATCAGTAAACTCAATGTTTCAGGATTAAGCTTTACAAAATTTTTTAACTATAATCAAATTTTTATCGACACTATTTCTTTATCAAATTCAAATATATCACTAATTAGTTTTGCAACCGATAAGAAAAAAGACAAAACAAACAATACTCCAATAAATGAATTGTTTATGAATTTTGCCGATAAAATGGTAGTTAAAAACATTGATATTAAAACCGGCTTTGTTAAATACAGCTTACAAACAAAAAATAAAAGCACCTTATTTACCGGAAATTTTAGATTATATATAAATGATTTAACTTTTGCCCCATTAAATAAAAATTTAACAAAACAAACAAAAGTTTCGGGGATAGATGCCTTTTTTTCGAACATAAAATACAACACTCCAGACAGCATTTATTCGGTAACAGTTGACACACTACATTACGCAACTTACAAATCAAATATTATTTTAAAAAATCTGAAGATAAAACCAATACCTGAAAATTTAATAGCTAAACTAATTCAACAAAACAAATCAACAACTTTTAATTTTGAAATTCCTACTCTCGAAATTTCAAATACAAATTTAAGCAATGCTTTTCAGTCAGATAGCCTTAGTTTAAACGAAATAACTCTTTTAAGACCAGTTATTAAAATATGCTCCTACCCAAATATCAGAATAAAAAATGAGAAAAAATCAAAAATAGATTCAATTAAAAATGTTGCTATTGAAGAATTGCGAAAAAAAATTAGCATAATGCAAGTTTTTGTTTACGAAAACAACTCCCAATTTAATCCGGCAACAATCAAAATTTTTGAACTAAAACGTAATACTTTAGACAGCATTTTCAAACACTCTGCAAAATGCATTTCAAATATTAATATCGATCACAACAAAATATCTGAAAATGACACATGTATTCCTATTATTACTCAAATAATTAATAATTGTGTTATAAATTGCATTAACATTGCACATGATTCGATTAACAAATCAGAAATTATATCAATTTACAATACAAGTATATATAATTTAAAACTTCTCAAAGAAAACTACGAAGCTGAAAAAATAAATTTCAACGAAATATATGATATAATTGGACAATTTCTACCTAAAATTTTCTCAAAGCTTCTTAAAATAGAAAACGGTTATATCGACTATAAAACAAAAACAAAAAATGGTCAAAAAATTATTTTTAGAACAAAATTTGAACTTGCTCTTAATAATTTCAACTTCGATACAGCATTTATTGACAATTCAGAACAAATCCTTTTTTCAGAAAGTTTTTTAATTCAATTAGATAGTACCATAGTTAATTTAAAAGACAAAATACATCAAATATCCACCGATAAAATAATTTTCAATTCAAACAATTCATATATAGATGTTTCAAATCTTAAAATATCATCTAAATATATAGACACAAATAAATTATGTTTCAGGGGAAGTTTAGCACAAATAAGATTTCAAAACATAAATTACAAACAACTGTATTTTTATCATCAATTAAACGTTGATAATATAAAATTTTACAAACCTAAAATGTATATTTATTTACCACGAATTAATACAACAAAATCAGACACAACTACTAAACAGCCGCTTTCACTCCCTGATTTTTTTAATGAAATAAACATTAGCAACATAGATTTTGATAAAGGTGAAGTAAAAATATACAAAAACTGGAGACAACCATTTTTTACAACAAAATTTAATATTGGCATTAAAAAAATCCACATCGATTCAACATCAAATACTAATGATAACATATTTTTTATTCCGCTACAAAGCATAACCTTTAACCTTAAAGATTTTCATCTTATTACAAAAGATTCAACTAATGAAATAAAATTTGAGAACTTTGATTTTACTTCAATATCAGAATCAATACTTATTTCAAATCTTTTTTTCAGTTCAATTGTTAAAGACAGTGTTGATTTAGATTTTTTGAAAGAAAAAAGTTACTTAAAATTAAATATTCCTACAATCGAAATAAAATTAATCGATTTAGCAAAATTCAGATTCCAAAAACAACTTTTTTTAGATTTAGTTTCAATAAACAACCCAATGTTTGAAATTGAAAGCTTTAAAAAAGATACAGCAAAACCTTTTAATATTCAAAACATTGATTTGTATAAAAAGGTTTCAAATTTTATCAAAACAATAAATATTGAAAATATTGATGTAAATAATATCCGAATCAAATCTACAGCTTATACAGATACAAGTGTTTCATTCAATAATTTTAACAAAATTTCACTTTTTTTTAACCAAGTAAAAATTGACTCAACAACAACAATCACCGAACCTAAATTGCTATACTGCAATGATTTAAGATTTTTAATGTCAGATTTTAAATTAAAAACAAAAGACTCCCTTACGGTATTTAGTTTTAATAGAGTTTCGGGGTCAACACTGTTAAAAAATGTTCTAATTTCAAACTTTGAATATGCACCCTCAAAAAGATACGAAGAATTAAGAAAAGAAGGGATATTGGACACTTTTAGAAGAGCAGAAATATTCACGAATATAAACAATATAATAATATCAGCATTAGACTACAAAACTCTTCTAATAAACAACAACTTTTATGCAAATAATATATTAATTGACACTGTAGATTTGCAAGTATTTAACGATCGACAACTAACTCACGATTCAACAGTAGTACAAAAACACCTTTTAGAGCCACTTTTTTGCATAAATTCAATTGTGGACGTCAAAAATATCAACGTTCAATTTCTTAATTTAATCTACAATGAAGTAAACGAAAAAAGCAGAATTCCAGCAATCATCACATTAAAAACCGACACGCTAATTGCCAATAATATAACAAATGACACTAACAAAATAGACAACAATTACGTCAATACAAAATTAAAACTAAGTGGAAAATTAAATGACTCTGCTGAAATATTTTTGGATATTATTTTTAACCTAAAAAGCAGAGCAAAAGTTACAAAAATAAGTGGTCACATTAATAAATTCAACCTTTCGAGTTTTAACTCTTACTTATACAATGCCTTTAGTTTTGAAATTAAAAAAGGAATTGTTCATGTTTTAGAATTTGAGTTTTATATGATCGACACGGTATCATACGGATCAATGAATATAGCCTTTAGTGAAGTTAATGCCAAATACTTTTCAAACGATTCAACAAACAGAAGAGCAAAAAGATTTGTAAGCTGGTTAATAAACATAGGTTTAAATATATTACAAGACTCTAAAAATGGAATTACATACAGATGGGGAAATATAGCAACAACTCACGACAATTCATTTGGCGATTTTAAATTATGGATAGATGCTTTAATATCAGGATTTAAATCGGCATTTATTAAAACAAAAGACAATAAAAATGCCCAAAAAGTAGCAAAAGTTGCGGCAAAACAATATAACATCAAGCTCGACAAATTAAAAAAAGAGTAATTAAAAATAATTACTCTTTTTTATAAAATATCTAAAAAATTTATTTTTCTATTATTTCAAAAGGCAGCTTTAAATTTTCTTTAAATCCTTTCCCTTCATCTAACATATCCTCATCATACGAAGAATAGAACCATTTAATAAGAACATCTGTTCCTCTGGCATGAACTTCTTCTAACCTGACAAAAATTTCAAAAACCATTTTATTTGAGGCAGAACTTAAAATTGTATAATCAAAAATGCATTCAAGTTTAGACAACATTTCTGCATTATCAGCTATCCATTTTATAACAGGTTTGTATATTTCAACAGCATCTTCCGGAAACGAAGGTCCCTCAATAATAATTTGTTGTTTATCCAAGTCCATCAAAACTCCAGGAGAGTCTTCACCTTCTTCTATGTATGTTTTATTTCCTTTAATTTCGATTTTCATTGATAATAATTTTTCTCAAAAATAGTAAATATCAACTTTATTGCAAAATTCAAACCATTTTTTTTATATTCTATTTTATACTTTAATAATTTATTGCTTTTATTGATTTCATTAAAGTTTTAGTTAACAGCATGTTAAATGCAATTGACTTTATTTATATTTAGTTTGTTTCATTTTTTTCATTTAAAAACATTTTTTAAAATATCATTTCATGTTTTATTATTGGTGTAATTTCATTTGAAATAAACTTAATTTTAATAAAAAAACTCCCCAAAAAATCACATTTATATTCATCTTTAGGAAAAAAAATTTACACTAAAAATCCTTTTGAATGACATCTGAAGAACAAAAAAAAGAAAATATAAATTACCAAACAAAAATACGCTCAAAATTAGATTAAAAGTTCAATCTTTAAAAAAAACACCAAATTATACACATAAAACATTGTAGTAAAACACATTATAAACAAATAAACGGTAATAAATCGGTTAAAAACATCTAAATTCATTTCTTAAAAATAATTAATACAAACATTTTTAACATTACAAAGCAAAATTACAAACATATCTTTTATATTTGCATAATAAAAAAATTAACATGGAATTTGTATTTGCTGTACTAACATTAGCTTTTCTTGAAGTTGTTTTAGGAATAGATAACATAATGTTTATTTCACTTGTTACAAATAAACTACCGGCGTCTCAACAAAATCGTGCCCGTATTATTGGGCTTGTAGGAGCAATGGCAACACGTATTATTTTATTGGTATCAATGGTGTGGCTAATTCATCACCTCGAAGCTCCATTTTTCCCTTTAGACGGATTTACTGATTTTATTGAAGCAAAAGAACATGCTATTGAAGAATACCTAAGTGAAACTCATTTTTTTAAAAAAATCGGCCTGTTATTTCATACAATAGGCGTAAGAGAAGTTGTATTGCTTGCCGGCGGATTATTTTTGCTATCAAAAAGTGTTTCCGAAATTAATCATAAAGTAGAAGGAGAAGCAAAAGAAATAGTCTCAAAACAAAAAACAATGACAGGCACAATTATTGAAATTATGGCTGTAGATCTTGTGTTTTCATTCGATTCAATTTTAACAGCTATAGGTATTACCGATAACTTGCCGGCAATGATTATTGCAGTAGTTATTTCAATATTTGTAATGATGCTTTTTGCAAAAAAAATAAGCCAATTTATGGCAAAACACCCGAGTTTAGAAGTTATGGGTTTGTCATTTTTAATTCTCATAGGAGTAATGCTTATTTTAGACAGCGTACACATAGAAGTACCAAAAGGATACATTTATTTTGCCGTATTTTTCTCTCTCGCTGTTGAAGTTATTAATTTGAAAGTTAAAAAAGAACATTCGCCAATTAAACTAAAAAAGAAACACAAAAATGAGATAACCGATTAAAACCATGTATTGCGAAAGTTTAACAAATTACAAAAGAGCAAAAACTATCCAAGTTAATATAGGAAACGTTCCGGTTGGTAGCGAAAACCCAATTCGCATACAAACAATGACTAACACAACAACAGCAAACGTTGACCAAACACTTACACAAATAATAAAATGTTTTGAAAACGGAGCCGATTATGTTAGAGTAACAACCCCTACTCTATCCGACGTGGAAGCCCTCGGTAATATTATCAGAAAAATACGAACAATATTATCCGACAAACCAATTATTGCCGATGTTCATTTTAATTCAAAAGTAGCCAATCAAGCAGCTAAAACTGCACATAAGGTAAGAATTAATCCAGGAAATTTAGTAGATTCAAAAAAATTTAAAAAAATTGAATATTCAAAAAAAGAATATAAAGCAGAGCTTGAAAAAATTAAAATTGTTTGCGAACCAATAATTCAAACATGCAAAGAAAACAACACGGCAATAAGAATAGGAACAAATCACGGTTCGCTTTCCGACAGAATAATTAGCAAATACGGTAATACAGAAATTGGTTTAGTTGAAGCAACTTTAGAATTTTTAGAAATTTGTCAACAGCTTGATTTTAAGAATGTTGTAGTTTCAATAAAATCAAGTAACCCTACGGTCATGGTGCATTCTAACAGGCTATTAATGAGCCAAATGCAAAAAAGAAATTTGAATTTCCCTGTCCATTTAGGCGTTACCGAAGCCGGCAGTCAAACCGAAGGCAGAATAAAATCAGCTTTAGGAATTGGAGCGTTATTAGTTGACGGAATTGGCGACACCATTAGAGTATCACTTACCGAAAGCCCCGAAAAAGAACTACCTGTTGCAAGTGCAATTGTAAAACACATTGAAGAAAAAGCATTTTATCCAAATAATCCGGAAATTAAAAAGGAATTTTTCACCCCATTTTCTTTTAACAAGCGAAAAACATATCAAATAAAAAACATTGGCGGCTCAAGAGTTCCGGTAGTTATTTGTGATATTCGTAATAACAACTTAAGTGTAAATGAATTTTCACCAGACTATATTATTACCACGAAAAACAACGAAGGCGATTTTTTCATGTCAGAATACTCTACATTAGTATGTTTTTCAGACTGGACAAAAAATTGCAATTCAACACCAATATTCACTGCTGAAGATTATTTATTATTTAATGAAGAAATTGATTTTTGTTTTATTGAAGCAACATACAAAAATCTGACAAAAGATTTAATAAAAAAAATTTCCAGAAATAAAAATGTTGTTTTTATAGCAAAACCCGAAACTCAAAATCAAATTGCAGAATTAAGATTATTCTATTCAGAACTCGAAACTCAAAAATGTGAAGCTCCGGTTGTAATAAAACTCTCGTACGATTCTAATAATAAAGATTTATTCGACATCAAAGCATCAATAGACTCAAGTGTTTTTTTAATTGATGGATTAGCTGACGGTTTATTGCTAATAAACAATAATTTGCCTGAATTATCAGATATTATCGACAGCAGTTTTGAAATTTTACAAGCATCTCACAGACGTTTATCAAAAACTGAATTTATTTCTTGTCCTTCATGCGGACGAACATTATTTAACTTAGAAGAAGTAGCTCAAAGTGTTAAAAAAGCTACAAAACACTTAAAAGGATTAAAAATTGCTATAATGGGTTGTATTGTTAATGGCCCCGGAGAAGTTGCTGATGCCGACTACGGTTACATTGGAGCAGGCAAAAATTTAGTATCATTATTTAAAGGCAAACAAGCAATTAAAAAAAACATTGAAGCTGAACTTGCAATTGATGAACTAATAAAAATTATTAAAGAAAACGGAGATTGGGTTGAACCTTAATCAAAAAAAAAGTTAATTTTAAAAAAAAATATTTTATTTTGCAAATTATTACGTTATTGCAAAAATAAGGTCATTTAGTTTATGAAAAAATTCATTTTATACATAATATTTATATTTATAGGAACTTTAACAGTTTTTGCCGACGATGAACTTACTGTTACAGGAATTTATCAAGGTGAAAATTTATACATTATGAATCCATTTGCACCAAGCGGTGTTGGTTTTTGTATTTTTGAAGTACTTATTAATGGTCAAACGTCAACCGACGAAATAGCTTCAAGTGCATTCGAAATAGATTTATCTATTTACAATTTTAAACTTGGCGATCCGGTTGAAGTAGTAATTAAACATCGCGACGGCTGCACGCCACAGGTTTTAAACCCCGAAGTTTTGCTTCCCAAAAGCACGTTTAATATCGAAAGTATTACTCTTAACAAAACCGGAAAATTAAATTGGATAACTTCAGGCGAAGTTGGCTCATTACCTTTTTATGTTGAACAATTTAAATGGAATAAATGGGTTCGGATTGCAACGATTAATGGCGTTGGTACTCCGGGAATTAATAATTATTCTACCGCAGTTAAATTTGTAACCGGAACAAACAAATTCAGAGTTAAACAAGTTGATTACACAAATAGTGCAAGATATTCAAACGTTGTAGAATACAGAAACTTAGCAACAGAAATAACATTTAAGCCGGGCAACGGATTAAAAACCTCCAATAGCATTAAATTTTCTGCTCCCACAGATTACGAAATTTATAACTACTACGGACAATTAATAAAAAAAGGATATGGTTCAGAAGTTGACGTTTCTTCTTACTCGTCAGGAACTTACTTTTTAAATTACGATAATAAAACCGAAACTTTTGAGAAAAAATAATGGCTAAACATAATGACTTTGGTATTGAAGCAGAAAAAATAGCAGCCGATTATTTAAAAGCAAAAAACTATAATATTATAGAAAAAAACTGGAGAGTTTCTCGTCTCGAAGCTGATATTATTGCTATTTACAACAATTTTTTAATAATTATTGAAGTTAAAGCCCGTAAATACATTCCTGATAATTTTAACGAAATTGTAAGTATAAAAAAACAAAAAAATTTAATAAACTTAGCCGAAAAATATCTTGAGCAAAAAGATTTAGACTACGAACTCCGATTTGATGTAATTTTTGTAACCAAAAACAACAAAAAATTCAATATTAACCACATCGAAAACGCATTTTATTCAATGTTATAAAATGCTGCAAACTTAACTTATATTAACTTATGTTTATTATGTAGTTGAAAAAATTTTAGGTGTTCTTAAATGCCTTATGTGGTTAAAAAAGCAGTTAAAAAGCAGTTAAAAAAAATCTTATGTGATCTTAAATGCCTTATGTGGTTAAGCAACAAATTTACGGATTAGTTAGAGTTTTATCTATTCCTCCTCGATCATTTCCTTTAAGATGATAATAATTACTTCCTTGTTTTACAATAACACCAACATTTCCTCCTCTGTTTTGAACCGAAGTAATAGCATCATAAACAAATTCAATAGTTTCTTTATTTTTTGAGATAAACCCCCATTTACCATCTTTTTTTACAGGAATTAAATTAGTTTTTTGAACATAATAACCATAATTATAATTACCATTTGTAGGCTCCCTAGTTAAATCATCAAACTGATAATCAAATATTAAGTATCCATCTTTAGTTCTAAACCCAAACAAATTATTTTGCGGATCACCCGCTTGCCCACTATGCTGTTCATGCACTAAATCCTTAAGTTCCAAATTAGTGTAAATATCCAAGCACTCAGTATATTTAGTTTTAGCTTCGCCAAAAAGTTCATATTCTAATTGCAAATTATTGTACAACTCCATTGCACCAACAAGGTTGTATGCTGTATATAAAGATTCGGCTGCAGCAAAATTATTTTTTGCCTCTTCGTACTCATTAATAAAATTTCGTGAGCTATCGGTTGCAGGCTCTATACCATTTAACAAATCAATAGCATCATCAAACTTCCCTTTTTCTGCTAAATTTTGAGCATTGGTATAAATTTCAGTTGTATTTATATTATTATTATTGGAATTATTATTTGAACCTCCATTAAAAAACAAAAAATAAGCACCAACAGCAACAGCAACAACAGCAATAATTATCACCGGAATAACCGAAAATTTTTTAGAATCGGCAGAAGATTTATTTGTGTTTTTAGGCTTATTATTTTTATCATCAACTCTTCCTATATTTTTTTCTTGAACAGGAATAGCATTTTTATTGTTCAACAAATAAATTACTTCATCACAATCATGAAATCTATCTTCAGGATTATCAGCCAATGATTTTTCAACAATATACCTGTAAGAATCGTTTTTTATAGTTGAACAATCCTTAGAATGAACACTACCGGTAAGCATTTCCAGAAAAATTTTACCAAAAGCATAAATATCTGCACGTTGATCAACCCGATCATTTTTATTCATTTGTTCAGGAGCAGCATATCTTGGTGTTCCGGCTTTAGAAAGTTTATCCTCGTAAGTATCGGCGGCAGCTAATCCAAAATCAAGAATTTTAACATTATCGCCTCTAAAAGTAACGTATATATTATCAGGTTTTAAATCCCGATGAAAAATTTGTTTTTTATGAACATACGAAAGAGCATCAAGAATCTGACGAGCTATATTTTCTGAAAGACGTTCGTTATTAAGCCCTGTATCTTTTATTAACTCTCCCAAAGGACGTCCGTCGATATATTCCATTGTATAATAAAGACCTTCAGAATCTTCACCTTTATCAATAAGCCTAACAATATGTGGATGATCAAGATGATAAGCATTTTCAAATTCTCGAATAAAAAGTTCTCTATATTTTTTATCTTCCTTAAATTCAGGTTTAATTCTTTTAATAATAATCCACTTCCCATGCATTTTTGCCTGAAAAACAATACTCATAGCACCCTGATAACTAAGAGGTTTAATATCAGAAAATTTTGATTGCTCAAAACTATTAGGTGGAGGTGGAGGTGGAGGTGGAGATATTGCATTATCTTTTTGGTCAATAATTGTTTTTTCAACATCTTCCATTGCAATAAAACCGGATTCTAAATCAGATCCATTCTGAATTTCAATAGCATCTTGAATCATTTTATCAACTTCAGCTTGGCCTATTCCCATTTGCTGAGCTTTTTTGTATATAATATCTTTATCCGAATCACTAACTGAACCATCTTTTAAAGCAGATTCTATTAGTATTTGTAACATTTGCAAACTCATTTTTGATAATTTTTAGCGTCAATACAAAAGTACGAAACTTTAGTAATATTACAAATTTAATGCTCAAAATAAAACTATTCCTTTATATTAAATGATATTTACAACACTTTAAATAAATTTATTTTTCAAAAAAACTTTTTTCCGTTCAAATTATTTGCGGATTAAAAATTCAAGTTTAAAATAAAAAAAATCAGATATATAAAACTCATTTCCAATAATTTAACTAAAAAAACACTAAAAACACAATATAAAAATCAAATAATTAACTTATGGCATGTTATCAAACATATTTAATCTAAAACACTGACAACAAACTAGTTAAACTAATCAAGCACACAAAATGTTTTACAAAAACAATTTTAAAACTAAAAACACATATATTTGTTTTCGGAAAATTTTTCAATTATGGAAGTTACATTAAAAACAGCCAAACAACTTGGTTTAATACCCGAGGAATTTGACAAAATAGTAGAAATTTTAGGGCGAACACCTAATTTCACAGAATTAAGTATTTACTCTGTAATGTGGTCGGAACATGCATCATATAAAAACTCAATAAAATGGCTTAAAACCTTACACCGCGAAGGCAAACATTTACTTGCTGAACCAGGTCAGGAAAACGCCGGAGTAGTTGATTTAGGCGATGATTTGGCATGTGTATTTAAAATCGAATCCCACAATCACCCTTCGGCAATAGAACCCTATCAAGGAGCAGCAACCGGAGTTGGCGGAATTAACAGAGATATTTTTTCTATGGGTGCAAGACCAATTGCCCAACTTAATTCTCTTAGATTTGGCGAAATTCAGCTCGATAAAACAAAATGGCTTGTAAAAGGAGTAGTTAAAGGAATTGGCGATTACGGGAATGCTTTTGGTGTGCCGGTTGTTGGTGGTGAAGTTTTTTTCGACAAATCATACAACGAAAACCCATTAGTTAATGCAATGTCGGTGGGAATAATGAATAAAAACGACTTAATTTCAGCTATTGCTTATGGAGCAGGAAATCCGGTTTATATTTTTGGTTCATCTACTGGAAAAGACGGAATACATGGAGCAACTTTTGCTTCTGCTAACTTAACCGAATCTTCGCAAGAAGATTTACCATCTGTGCAAGTTGGAGACCCTTTTGCAGAAAAACTCTTACTTGAAGCAACCTTAGAACTCGCTAAAACAAAAACAATTATTGGACTACAAGACATGGGTGCCGCCGGTATAATTTGTTCAACCTCCGAAATGTCGGCTAAAGGTGAACACGGAATGGAAATACATCTCGACAAAGTGCCTCTCAGACAAGACAATATGCTTCCATGGGAAATTTTACTTTCCGAATCACAAGAACGAATGCTTGTTGTAATTAAAAAAGGCATGGAAAAAGAAGCCGAACAAGTTTTTGAAAAATGGGACATCAATTTTGCTCAAATAGGACAAGTTACTGAAGGTAACGACTTAAAATTTTATTGGAACTCTGAACTTGTAGCAAATGTTCCGGCAAGCACTTTGGTTCTTGGAGGAGAAGCTCCGGTGTACGAACGAGAATATCAACGACCTACTTATTTTATCAAAAATAAAGAATTTGACATCGACGAAATTCCAATTCCGGACAACATTAAAGATATTGCTTGCAAAATGATTGAAAATCCTAACATCGTTTCACGAAGATGGATTACCGAACAATACGACACGATGGTGCAAACTTCTACTATAAGTACAAATTTTGTTGCCGATGCAGGTATTGTTAATATTAAAGGAACCAATAAAGCTATTGCTCTTACAACCGATTGCAATTCAAGATATGTATATGCAAATCCAAATTTAGGAACACAAATTGCCGTTTCCGAAGCCGCAAGAAACATAGTTTGCAGTGGTGGCGAACCTGTTGCTATCACTAATTGTCTTAATTTTGGAAACCCTTACAATAAAGAAGTTTTCTGGCAATTTGTTGAAGCAATTAAAGGCATGAACGAAGCATGTAAAAAATTCAATACTCCTGTTACAGGCGGAAATGTTAGCTTTTACAATCAAACAGTTCTTGAAAATAAAACAGAACCTATTTATCCTACGCCGGTTATTGGTATGCTTGGTATAATAAACGACAAAAACGATATAATGACTTTAGGTTTTAAAGATAAAGGAGATGTTATTTTCCTTCTCGGTGAATCTAAAAATGATATTTCCTCTTCTGAATATCTTAATTATTACCATGCTGTAAAATATTCTCCTGCACCTGACTTTAATTTAGAACAAGAATTTAAACTGCAATCTGTTCTTAAAAAACTAATAAAAAAACGACTTGTAAGATCTGCACACGACGTTTCAGAAGGCGGTTTATTTACCACATTAGTTGAAAGTTCATTGGTTTACAACTTAGGTTTTGATATTACTACCGATTCAGAAATAAGAATTGACGCATTTTTATTCGGCGAAGCTCAAAGCAGAGTTGTAGTTTCGGTTACTCCCCATAAAATGAACACTTTTATTGACTTTATGAGAGAAGAAAATTTCCCTTTTCTTTCTCTCGGACATGTTACTAAAGGAGAACTGAGAATTGATGACGAATCTTACGGTTTCATTATGGATATTAAAACCAAATACATGAATGCTCTTGGTGAATTAATAGATAAATAATTTTTTCACTCACTAAAAAAAAAGGTTGAAGATGTTAAATTTTCAACCTTTTTTTGCTTATTCCCCTGTTACAAAAAAAATCATGAGCTGAGATACAATAAAAATATGTATATTTACAGTCGTTAAAACTAAAAAAGAACCACACTGCTTTGAAATATTATTTTTCAATTTATTTTTAAAATTACTATTATTGCATTTGAACAACTTATTTTTTTTTAAACAATCAAAAAATTCATGTACAGTAGGGAAAAAATGTTAAACGAGAATTAAAACTAAATGAAAGATTTTTCTACAGAATTTACTTTTTTAACCTCTCGCAGCAGTGGAGCAGGTGGTCAAAATGTTAACAAAGTTGAAACAAAAGTAGAACTACGTTTTGATATTGACGCTTCAAAACTTATTAACGATTTTGAAAAAAATCTTTTGAAAAAAAACTTGAAAAACAAATTAATACAAGAACATATTTTACAGATAATTTCTCAAACAGAACGCACACAACTAAAAAATAAAGAACTTTGTATTCAAAAATTCTACGAATTATTAAAAATTGGGCTAAAAAGACCAAAAATTAGACTAAAACACAAAATATCCAAAGCAAAAAAAGAAATCAGACTTTCGAACAAACGTAAACAAGCAGAGCGAAAAATTAGAAGGAAAAAGGATTTTTAAACAATAATTAATTTTCAAATAACAATCACTAAAACAATTAAAAACAAATATGAAAAAAACACATCTCTTACTAATCCTTTTTTTTATTATTGCAACTTTCAATTCATGTCAAAAAGAAACAATTTACAACATAACATTTGGTATTCGCCATGATAAAAATCTATCAGATTACGAAGAAGTAGCAACCAACAATTCGCCCTACAACACTTCAGATTATCCTGATTTTTCGCCTGTAATCATGTTTGAATACAGCCTTGATGGTTCACAAAATGCCGATTATGTTGCAAGTGGTGTACTTATTAGCCCCGATTGGATTTTAACAGCCGGACATAATTTTTATGTAGCCCAAGAACAAAACGAGCCGGCTCCGGTCAGTGGTATCACAGTTATTGTTGGAAACAATCCAAACAATCCGATAAATACTTACACTGTATCTGAACTCGTTTTTTTTCCTACATGGATTGAAATAAATGAAGACTTTTTAAACGCAAACGATATATGCCTTGTTAAACTTTCATCACCAATAACTAACATTACTCCGGCTGAAATAAATTTTGAAACAACCGAAACTATTGGCGAAACTTTGTGGTATTGCGGATTTGGCGACTACTCACAACATTTTGACCAAAACCCTGATTTATATTCAAATAAACATGCAATAGAAAATATTTTAGACAGAAAAGTTAACGGCATAACATCTACAACTGGCGGAACAACATACACAGGGGGGTTATTAGCATTTGATTTTGATTCTCCAACCGGAGAAGTTAATTCTCTTAGCGATGACGAAATTTATTCAGACGAAGAACTTTTGGGCGACGGCACAAGTAGTCCAACTGCAACCGAATTTGAAGGAGCTACAATCCCCGGCGACAGTGGTGGACCAATTTTTATGAAAATAGATAACCTTTGGAAAGTTTGCGGAATTTTATCTGGCGGAACTAATGACCCTTTTGACGAATATATTGAAGGTGGATATGGAGACATTAGCGTTTTTATTCGCGTTTCTAACCATGCCGACTGGATTTATTCTATTATACAATAAATACTTAAAAATTATTTTTGTACTTTTGCAAAACTAAACCTATATATTTTCCGATAAAATTATAAAAAATTAATCTTTACAACAAAATGAGAGAATTTAACACATCAGGTCCAAACATACCACGACAGCACTATACACTAAAACGAAAAATTGAAATTGAAAAAGGCATTAAA
>JAFGXO010000080.1 GCA_016936595.1 Bacteroidales bacterium
AGAGAAAAAGAAATTTTACAGAGAGTTTGAAACGTTGCGAGCCTATTGTTGGCAACGGTCTCGTATAAGCGCAGTAGCGGATTAAAAGCTACTATTTTCGGTTCGCAATATACTTAATTAAACGCAAAAACGGTTCAAGTTTACACTCAAACCGCTATTGCGTTTATACAATGTTGTAGGCAGTTTTTATTTCTTTTTAGTTTCACAAGTCCCACTACTACAATAAGTTTCACCTACCGTTTTAGCAACTGCCATTCCAAATATTATATGTCCCATTAAACTCCCTATTGCCATTAAAACCATAGAGCCTTCCATTTTGGGCATTGGCATCATCATTCCCATTAAGCCCATCATAATTTGTGCAAATACGAAAGCAATAATTCCAAATACAGCACCTTTAAGCCAAACATTGCTGATTTTGTGTTTGAAAATACAAAGGTAGGTGTATGCAAACGCAAACATAATACCTATCATAAAATGCATAATCCAACCCACAAAAACTGGCATTCCTAACATATTTGCAAGCATATTTGGTGGCGACATTTTCGGCATTCCCATCATTGGGGCAACCATCATCACTACGGTCATAATGGCTGTGCCAATAATTCCCGCTAAAATTGTTCTTTGAATTCTTGTGTTCATTATTTTTAATTTATTTCATTCTATTTAATTCCATTGGAATATGGATTTTTACTTCGTCACCTACAACCATTGTAGCTGCCCAATTTCCTGTGCCAACTCCGTACTCTGTTCTGTCTATTGTAGTGTCAATAACTACTCCTAAAATGATAGTTCCTTTCATCATTGGATGTTCCATTTCTCCTGTAATTTTCATTGGAAGCACCACATTTTTAGTTACATCTTTAATTGTCATTTTACCGTGAATCAAATATTCCTTATCAGACTTTTTCTCAAACTTTGTTGATTGGAAAGACATTTTTGGATAAGTCTCTGCATCAAAAAAATCCTTTGATTGTAAGTGTTTGTCTCTTTTGGCATCATCCGTGTTTATGCTATTGATTGCTACCGAAAAATCTGCTTTGCTTCCTTTTAGATTGTTTGGGTCGAAATGAATCATACCGTCAAAATCTGTAAATTTTCCTGGAACGGAAGAGAAAAAGTGATTGATTGAAAAATTGACCGAAGTGTGAGATTTGTCAATTTTCCACATTGTAGCATCTTGTGCGTTTGCAGAAAATGTGCTTAATGCAGTAATTGCTACTGCGAAAGCCATTGTTTTGATTGTTGAAACCATTGTTCTAATATTTTATAAGTTATGATAGCCAAAATGAACTATCTATACCTTTATACCAATAGTTTCAAATAATCACCCAAGCAAAGAAAAAAAATTAAAAATTTTCTTTCCGCTCGTCTTGTTCTTTCAATTTCCTTATTTGTTCAACACACTTATGTTTTTGATTTTGAGCATTATGTCGTGTTGAATAGCCATAATCTTTCTGAATTTGGTCTATGGCTTTTTCTTTAAAAAAAATATCGTGAATAAGTCGGTTACAATGGTCTGTTATTTTAAGTAAGTAACCTTTTAGTTTTTCTAAATACGTCTTTTCGTCTTTAATGGACTCATTAATTGAGGTCAAGAAGTCAAAAGATTGTAATTCGTCAACGGAAAGCTCGTAATTTTTGTCTCGAAGCTTCTTAAACCAAAGGTTTTTACAAATGGCATAGACATAAGTATCTATTGAAGCCGTCAATTGAAAATCATCTTGTCGAAGTTTTTCAACAAGCACCATCATTGCATCTTGAAAAAGGTCTTCTGCATCTGCTTGATTTCCGCTATTGTTTTGGACAAAGTTTGAAATTTTTTCAAAATTGTCTTTGTATAACTTTCCAAACGCAAAGGTATTTTCAGTTTTTAAGTCGACTATTATATTATTCATATTCCATTTGTCGTGATTTGGTCAAATTGCCTACAACACTTATATATACGCAATAATAATAAATATAAAACAAATATTCAATCTAAACAATAAAATATTTCAAAAACTTAATGTTTATAATAGATTTGATGATTTTAAATTAATTGCGCAATTTGTATATCTAATTAAAATTATTTTTTATTTTTGATAAATTGATATATAAATTACGCAAGTTTTGATTTTAAGTAATTATTCGTTTCAGTTTGGTAAACACAATGACAAAAATGTTATTTGGATTCAGTTTCCATACTCCACAACGCTCATAAATCAACTTAAAAAACGTTTTCCTTCAGCAAAATGGAGTAAAACTCAAAAATGCTGGTACATGATAGATGGTGCTTCGGTTAGAGAAGCGTTACAGCTACCAAGTAAAGACCAATCTGTAGGTCACCTGCAAGATATTCACCCAAAAAATCATGAAGCATTTGTTAATTTTCATCAGTTACTTAAACTTAAAGCATACAGCCCTAACACCATAAAAACTTATCTTTTTGAATTTGCACATTTACTTAAATTGATAAAGAATTATGACGTTAATAAACTAACTCCAGAAAAGCTGAAATCCTATTTTTTATTCTGTTTAGAGCATGACAAAATGAAAGAAAGAAAACTAAATGGTAAGATTAATGCCATTAAGTTTTATTACGAGCAAGTACTGCATAAACCGCGAATGTTTTTTGATATACCAAGACCCAAAAAGCCAGTAACGCTGCCAAAACATTTGTCTAAAAACGAAATTATACGTTTGTTTAAACAAGTTAGTAACGAAAAACACCTGCTAATTTTAAAATTGGTTTACGGTATGGGATTACGGGTAAGTGAAGTGACTAACCTTAAAATAACCGATATTGATAGCGAAAATATGATGGTTAGAATAGAAGGTGCTAAAGGAAAAAAAGACCGCGTAGTAAATTTACCTGAAAGTATTTTGGAAGAAATGCGAGATTACTATCAAAAACACAAACCAGAATATTATTTATTTAACGGTCAATACGGTGGAAAATATTCGACCAGAAGTGTACAAAGTGTTTTTAAAATCGCAATGAAAAAAGCCAGAATTAACAAACGTATCGGTATACACGGCTTAAGACATAGCTATGCAACTCACCTTTTAGAAAGTGGCGCAGATATTAGATTTATTCAAGAATTATTAGGGCATTATAGTATTAAAACCACACAAGTTTATACCAATGTAACTAATCTGTCTAAACATAAAATTAAAAGTCCTTTGGATTATTTGTAAACAAAATTCCTGTAAAAACAGAAATCTAAAAAATATGTTTTGTGCTTAATCAGTCTGTTCATTGAGCGTAGTCGAAGTGATGCAAGACTGATGAATCTAAAATAAATTGATTTTTACGTAGAGATTCTTCACTTTCGCTCTGAACGACAGTTATAAACTTAAATACCAACCAATAGTTAACCAATATCTTTGTCGGGTATCATTATTAATAAAGTCGTTAATACGATATTCAAAGCCAAGTTCAAGTTTGTTATTATCTGTAAATACATAGCCAAAATTAGGCGATAATCTAAGTTCTAAATCGTAAATATCGCCTCTTAAAATGTTCAAATACTCGTTACTAATTTTAAAATACCATTCTTTAGGATCTACAGTTTGTCCGTTTAAAGGTAAATCAAAAGTTAAGCGATAACGAAGCCTAAATTGCATGTCTTTATCGGTTTCAAAAGTTTGATCTGATGCAAATCTATGTCCTAATCGATACGTATTTAAAGATTTAATTACAGTAAACTGCTGTATACTACGTTTTATAACGTTGTCATCGGTAAACCGAAGTAAAAATCCGCCAGCCAATTTATTATTTAATCCTACTTTTTTTGAAACAATAAAAGCAGCATCTGTATGCACGTAATCGTAACCAGAGTTTTGGTTGCTGTTAGTTATACCTTCTGCAAAAAGTTGCCTAAATTCTGATTTAAAATTTAGTTGCCAATTATTATTTAATGATTTACGAATGTTTAGCGTAGGCAACGTACCAATTTGATATCTGTTTTGACCAAAACTAACCGAAAGAACAAGCAGAAATAAAACTAAAAAGGCGTAACGTTTTTTCATTAAAATTCGATATTATCTGTGTTTCTAAAAACAATTTTAGAGGTAGATTCTAATTGTCCATTTTGATTAAACAAAAACTCATAAAGGTGTTTGCCAGAATTGGTTTTTCCTTTTAAAACAATTTCATACTTAATTGTAATATTATTTTTTATATCACTATTAAAATAGTTGATTAGGTCTTTTTCTTCACCAGAAAACTGAATTTGTATTTTTCTAATTTTATGTTTTTTAAAGGTGCTATTTAATGATTTTTGAATGTTCTGTTGCGTGATTTCGGGTAAATCATTCCATTTTTTATCAATTTCAACATCTTGAATATTTCCATTTTTATCAAATTCAATACTGTATTTTTTACCTTTAAATTTAGTTTTTGCTTCAAAGCTAATTGCGTTATTACTTTGCTCTTTATACCATTTTACTTTTTTAGATTGAATGATTTCTGAAACAAATAACCTTGCTTTTTCTGGCACCTTTTCAAACGAAATTTTAGTCTCGTATTCATATTTTGTTTGTGCTGAAAGCTGAATCACAGTGCAGAAAAGTAGTAGAAGAAAAATTAATTTTTTCATGAGTAAACGGTTATCTTGCAAAGATAAACATTGAAACAGATAATTATGAGTAATAGCATTCAATTTGAAGATTTTACCAAAGTAGATTTAAGAGTGGGAACTATTATTGAGGTTAATGATTTTCCTGAAGCGCGTAATCCTGCGTTTCAGTTAAAGATAGATTTTGGAGGTTTAGGTGTAAAAAAAACATCTGCGCAAATAACGAC
>JAFGXO010000081.1 GCA_016936595.1 Bacteroidales bacterium
ATCTGTATTTGTTACGCATCAACTTAATATTAAAGCAAAAAATAAAATAGCAAAAGCTATAATACTAAAAATAAACAAATTAAATATTGAAAAATTTCACGAATGCTGGATACCCGACTTAAACGAAAAAATAAATTTAAGTGGTGAATTATCAGACAACAAAAATTACAAATTAATATGTAAAAAAACAGGAATTTTATCAAGATTTCCGGTTTCAGAAAATAGTTCAATTAAAATAAAATATGATATAGTTGTAATAATTTCGGGTCCGGAACCGCAACGAAGCATTTTTCAAAAAAATATAATATCTGAATTAAAAGAAATGAACTACAAAACACTTATTCTTACCGGAAAAATAAACTTTGATACAATAAATATTAACAAAAACATAACTATAACAAACCACTTAAAAACACCTGATTTTCAATCAGTTATAAAAAACACAGATATTATTATTTCGCGAGCAGGCTATTCTTCGATAATGGATCTTGTTAGTTTAAAACAAACAGCAATTTTAATTCCTACACCCGGACAAACAGAACAAGAATATTTGGCAAATTACTTGCATAAAAATAAACTATTTTATGCAGTTGAACAGAAAAAATTCAACAAATACACAATTTTTACGTTTAATAAATACAAACCCATATTAAAAAACAATATTTCGGAAATAAACAATAAGACTAATTTGGATACTTTTTTTGATGAACAATTTAACCTTTAGACAATATATGAAGCAGTTTTTATTTACATTACTCTTGTTTTCCGCATATTTTCCGCTTAATGCTCAATCTATTTTAGACGACTTAACAAATTACAAATCAACTGTTTTGCCAAATGGGTTAACAATAATCACCGTTGAAACATCAACCGACACATTAGTAAACTTCAGATTTATAGCCGATTACAACCCAAAAATCAACAAAATATATCCGGGAGCTGTACAAATTATTACACGATATTTTAGCTACTACAAAAACGGATACGATCAAATTTATAAAATTATGGTAGCTAACACAAATGCTATCGACAGCACTTTTATTTTCGCTAAAGATCAAATTAACACAACTTTATTCAACAGTGTTTATATAGAAAAAGCCAGAAATTTGGAGATAAAAAAATACAATATGCTCAAAAATTCATTCAACGAGCACAAAGAAATTAACCGAAGATTTTGTTTTGGAGCTAACAGTCCGTATGCTAAATTTTTTACCGAAGATGATTTTTTATTAGTTAACCAAACAACTATTAGTGAGGTAATGAAAGAAGTTTTTATCCCCAAAAATTTTTACATTGTAGCTGTTGGAGATATTAGTCATGATACAATAGTAAAATATGCCACAAAAAATTTTGGAACATGGCAAAACTCATCACAAATAACATCGTCGGCATATACTTTTACACGCCCCGATTTTTCAACTGTTTTTTTTACTGATAATCCCGTAAGCTCTTTTTTTTCGGCAAATTACCCCATAAATATTTTTTATACCGACGATGATTTTTTCACAAATCAAGTTCTTTTTCAGGTTTTTGCAACCAAACTTTCTGATGATTTATCAACTTTTTCGCCTTATATTATCACCGATTTTGACCCCGCTCCTATTGATGCTCGTTTATCAATTAATGGCGAAATTAACAACGGTAATATTTACGCAACAACTATGCAAGTTGCAAACACAATGAGAGATATGCTTATTTACGCTCCAACAGCCGATCAAATTAATAAAGCAAAAATTGAATTATCTGCAAAAATCACAAAAACATACATAAGCCCTTATAATATAGCCAATTACGCATACATTACTTACAAATATAAACTACAAAACAATTTTTTTAAAAATTACATAAAAAACATTAATGCAGTATCGGTACAAGACGCAAAAAATAATATTACAAATGTTTTTTTCCCCGACAACATTAATTTCTTCATTCAAGCTAACTACCTATCTGTTGTATGCGATTTATACGGATTAGGGGAATTTATTAAAATAGAATTTTACGACGAATTTTTTAACAAATACAAAATTATACCCAAAGGTTTTAACGCCGATTTTATTATAAACGATTACCTGAATGCTTGTAAAGTTAACTCTAAAATTAAAAATCTAACTATTTTATTTAACACTGAATATCAAGCAGATACAATTTACACCGTTAAAGGAATAATCTACAAAAAATACCCGAGTTACTATTTTTATAAAACACAACTTTTTGTAGAGCAAGATAGTTTTTTACAACAACTTCAAATTGCTAATCAGCAAGCATGGTTAGACAGTTCTGCTCTTGGTGCTGAATATTACACTCAGAGTGATGAATTTTGGGCTAAAATTTATCAAGCCTACATTTTTCCCGAACTTTATTACAATAAAATAAATCTTACAACCAATATTATTTGTGATACAAATTTGCTGAAAAAAAATATTTTTAAGGTTAAAGTTTCAACACAATCTAACAATGTATATTTTTACGATTATTACGATGTTAACAATAAACAAAAATTAAAAACTGAAACTATTTTGCTAAACGGAATTGTTGAAGACACTTTGCTTGTAGTTGAATACTCTAATTATCAACAAATTTCAAGGTCGTCTGAATTAATTATGCCGTTTAAAATAAAACAAAAAATTAAAAACTTTGAATTTACAATGCAAATTGACACCATTGACGATAAATCCCGAATTAAAAAGAAACTTTTTGATTTTGAGGTAAAACAGTAATTAAAAAAATAATAGTTGATATTTGAAAATGCTTTGCATGAATTTTTAAAATTCAACAGTTAGCTTCATATTTTTTCGTAAATTTGTTAAAAATTATTGAAAAAATTAGCAGAAATTGAAAAAAATTTATAGAAGTAAGAAAAAATATTAAAACCAAGAAACCAAACGTTGAAAAAGAGAAAAAAATAGCTGAACAAGAAAATCGATAGCCAGAACAAGAAAAACAAAAAGAACTTGAACGACAAAAAATAATTAAAACTGCTAAATATTTAAAAAGCATAAATATTTCAAACGAAGTTATTTCTGAACAAACCGACTTATCAATTGATG
>JAFGXO010000082.1 GCA_016936595.1 Bacteroidales bacterium
GTGTGAATTTTTTTGCTCCAAGATTATTTAAATGATCTTCATTTTTAAAATCATATATATTAAATTTCATAGAATTTTCATAATTTAAAAAAACAATTCCATCAAATTTTTTTTCGATTTTTTTAATGACATCATTTCGTCTTTTAAATTTTGTAGGCAACATAGCATCAAAATAAGTTTTATAAGTTGGTGTACTCACAAAATAAACTTGAATGTTATTTTTCGTACAAATTTCAACAATGTCATATAATATCAAACAATTTTTTGAAAAATTTTCAATATTTTCATATTTATGTCTATTAATAAAAATGTTATTTGTATCATTTTGAATAAAAATTGTATCATAATTTATTTCAAAAAATTTATCTTCAATATCCTCAGTTGATGAGTTATTACTTTCGAATTTATTTTTAATAAATTTCAAATAAAAATTAGGGGAAGACAAAAAAATTGACAAATCTTTTAGTCTTATACATCTATTAAAATTATTTATCCCAAAATATCTTAAATACAGAGTATTTTTAAAATAATCAGAATTATTATAGTACTCCAAAGTATGATATGATAGTTCAATAATTACATATTTTAATTTATTTAGGGTTGAAATATATTTTTTTAATAATAAATAATCAAGTTTTAAATCCTGTCCACTAATTGCTAAGTTAAGTACTTTTTCTGTTAATACATTGTCTCCAATAATAGCATCTTGATTGTGAGAAGAGCCTAGTACTAAAACTGTTACAGAATCTTTATAATGCTCAATTTGCATAGATTTTTGCTTAAAAACGGACGGATATAAAGACAAATACAGTTCTAAAATTCCAAAAAACAATAAAAAAGGCGAAAAGAATAGCACTGTTTTATATACAAATTTTTTCATTTCCTCCCTAATTCTTTTATAAAGTAGGTTGTCAATATTTTGGCACCTTTATAGTTTAAATGTTCTAAATCAGAAAATACGCTGTCATTGTTAAAAAAAGCAGAATAATCTAAAATTTCAATATCACTATATTTTGTTTTCATTAAAGAATCAAAGGTTGTTTCACTTATTTTTTTGTAACACTCATGCAGAGGAGTAACTACAAAATACAATTTTATATTATTAATAAAACAATAGTCTTTAATTTTATCTAGATAAATTTGTTGAATAACAGACATATCTTTAATTGTATCAGTAATAATTTTTTCTTTTGCTTCCTTTATTTTATTTCTTGTAGAATATTTAAACCCACCAATATTAATATCTTCAACATTAAATTTATCAAAAAATAAAAAAGGATTTTTTTTTAATGCCAATAAACAACTTTTAAAAAACAAAATAGGTTCTTTTTTAATAAAAAAGAAAATTTGTTTTTTATTAAAAAAAGAACAAATATTTTGGTATTTTACATTTCATATACTCCTCATTAAAACACCAATTATCAGCTTCTTTTATCAAATTATGATAAGAAACTGAGAGTATAACGGTATCAATATTATTATTTTCAGCAAATTTCACCAATTTAATATATGAATAAAAAAAAGCATCCGCACTTTGTGCTAAGTTTATTGCATTTTTATAAATGGTGTCATTAAACGAATATTCAGCGTGAGAATCACCTAAGATTAGAACGTTTTTAGAAACAGGGAGTTTGAAAAAATCATCGTTATTATACGCTTTTTTTTGAACTCCAATTACCCCCAATAAGAATATTAAAAATAAAGAAATAAAAACAAATAATTTTACAATAAAATTTCTCATTTTTTAAAATTGAAAATAAATAAACTCCTCTTGTGTACCTCCAAAATAAAAAATAATAAATATAAACGTAAAATATATAATCCATCTAAGCCAAGTAGGTATTTTATCATCATCAAACTGTAAACCATGTTTTCTTTTACGTTGGATCCATTCTATTGACACCATAAACACAATAAAAAATATTATAGTTTTTGGGAAAATTGGAAATTGAAATAAATCGACGGAAAATATATTTATAATATAATTTACAGCCATTGACACATTTTCAGATCTAAAAAAAATCCATGCTATTATTGTAAGAAAGAAAGTTATGGCAATACCAAATATTTCTTTTATAGAAGGGAAAAAAGAATTTTCTGCAACAATTTCTGTATTTTTACGATTTTTCTTTAACAGCATCAGGGGTAAAAAATAAAATGCATTTAGTGCACCCCAAACTATAAAAGTCCATTTAGCTCCATGCCAAAATCCACTAACTACAAATATAATAAATATGTTTCTAATTTTTTGGAAAGTACTACCTTTACTGCCTCCTAACGGGATATAAACGTAATCTCTAAACCAAGTAGATAGGGAAATATGCCATCTACGCCAAAACTCAGCAATATCTCTTGAAAAATAAGGGTATGCAAAATTTCTCATTAAATTAAAACCAAATAATTTTGCAGTTCCTATTGCAATATCAGAGTAACCTGAAAAATCTCCATATATTTGAAAAGCAAAAAATATTGCGCCTAATATTAATGTACTACCATTGTAATCAGTATAATTATTAAAAATATCATTTGCATAATATGCTGCGTTGTCTGCAATTACAATTTTTTTAAAAAGGCCCCATAAAATTTGTCGCATTCCGTCCGTAGCAGTATAATAATTAAAAGACCGTTTTTTATAAAACTGAGGCAATAGATTTGTTGCACGTTCAATTGGCCCTGCTACTAATTGTGGAAAAAAACTCACAAAAGCAAAAAATGCAATAATATCTTTAGTGGGGTTGAGTTTTCGTTTGTAAACATCTATAGTGTAACTAAGGGTTTGAAATGTATAAAAGCTTATACCAACAGGAAGAATAATGTTTAAAGAAGTTTTTTGCATTTCGATTCCTATTGTTGAAAAAGCATAAACGAAATTATCTATAAAAAAGTTAAAATATTTAAAAAGGCCAAGAATCCCTAAATTTACAACTAAACTTATTATTAACAGCAATTTACGAACATTAGGCTTTTGAATTTTTGATAGTTTCAAACCAATAAAATAATCAACAAAAGAACTTAATATTATTAAGGATAAAAACCTCCAATCCCACCAACCATAAAAAATATAGCTGACTATTACAATCAAAAAATTTTGTGATTTTAGGCTTTTTTGTGTTATAAACCAATAGAAAATAAATACTATTGGAAGAAACAATGCAAATTCTATTGAATTAAAAAGCATAAATTTTTAATTATATTCTAATTTATATTTTATAACGTTGCTAACTAATTTAGCACTTTCTTTCCAGAGATGGTTTCCGTCAGTTGTTAAAACGTCTTTACTCATTGGTGTTAGATCTAAATACTGAACATTATTGATTTTGGAGATATCAATCATTTTTTCGTTAAAAGTAGGCATGTATGTATCTTCCATTTTTAACATTATTGTATCAACAGGTAATCGAACCAAAACAACTTTTCCATATTTCATCAAATATTTTATTGTTACATCAAGGGAATTCAATCTATTTTGCGAAAACATGTTTGAAGAGAAATAATCTAAATATTTATTAAATTTAATTTTTTTTCTAAATTCACATGTAGCACTATCCATCGGAATTGATATTTCTAACCAACCGTCTGATTTAATTTCAAATTTACTAAGAATATTATAAATAACCATTCTAGCATAGGGAGATGGCATAAATTTATACAAATATTCGAAATTAGGATTCGAACTCATATTTTTCAAACAATGTAAAAAGTTGTTATTTTCTCTAAAAAAATCAGGGTTATCATCAATATTTTGTAATCCAGTAGAAATTGATAATGGGTTTACTTCAAGAATAAAAAGTCCGTTTGTTTGTGTTGTGTCAATTTTTTTTTTGATAGCGTCTAAATATATTTTACCATAACGAGAATCATTTACAGTAAAAGAAAAATTATAAATATTTTTCGAGAAATAAAAATTGCTATTATTAAAAACAGAAGGAATAATACCTTGAGCAGCTCTTGAAGAGCCTAATATTAATGAGGATTGTTTTTTTGTTGTAAATCGAAGATAGTAGGAGTCAGCTTTCCCATTTGCAAAAATCAACAAATAAGACAAAAAAACAAAAAAAGAGATAGCCAAAAAAAGGAATAATTTAAATATAATTTTTTTCATTTCAAAATTGAAAATATATAAATTCATTATTAGAAAAATTACCAAATAAAATAATTATCGTAGTTAGTATAATGTATGAAGTCCATCTTGACACAGAATTATAATTTCCAATATCAAAGGTGTGTTTTTTATGACGCTGAAGCCATTCAAGTAAAATCATAACGGGTAAAGCAATAGTAATTACTACTACATGAATATAATCCAAATTTCGAGTCATCAAGTAAATCTCTTTAAAAACATTTCCGAAATTACTAATATTAAGCATATTTAAAATGTACCTAAAAGCATCAGTTAATGTTTCTGCCCTGAAAAAAACCCAAGTTATTAGAACAATTAAGAAAGTAAACATCATTTGAAATAGTTCTTTTATCGAAGGAAATATTTTATTGTATGCTACAATATTTTTATGTTTTTTTGATTTTAAAACAATTGAAGGTAAATAATAAAGTCCGTTTAATGCCCCCCAAATAACAAAAGTTAAATTTGCTCCATGCCATAAACCGCTTATAGTAAAAGTAACAATTATGTTAAACGCCTGTCTAAACTTATTTACTTTGCTTCCTCCAAGAGGAATATAAACATAATCTCTAAACCATGTTGAAAGGGAAATATGCCATCTATACCAAAATTCGCGAATATTTCTAGAAAAATATGGAGTTGCAAAATTAGTCATTAAATTAAACCCAAATAATTTTGCTGTACCTATTGCAATATCAGAATAGCCTGAAAAATCGGCGTAAATTTGAAAAGCAAAAAACAATATTCCAATAAAAAGCATGCTCGCAGGTAATGTCTCATAATTATCAAAAATATAATTAACATTTGGAGCAAGGTTGTCTGCAATTACTACTTTTTTAAAAAAACCCCATAATATTTGACGAAAACCATCTGACATTAAAGGGTAATTCATTTCTTTTTTTTGAGAAAATTGAGGAAGTAAACTTTTTGCTCTTTCTATTGGTCCTGCAACTAATTGAGGGAAAAAACTAACAAAAGCAAGAAAAGCAAAGATATTATCAGTATGTTTGATTTTCTTCTTATAAATATCAATTGAATAGCTTAATGTTTGAAAAGTGTAAAAACTAATACCAACAGGAAGAATAATTTTTATAGTAATTTCATTTACATTTAGTCCAAACAAATTTGAGAAAGCAATAAATTCAGCTATAAAAAAATTAAAATACTTAAGCACACCAAGCATGCCAATATTAAAACAAATACTTAATAATAACAGTAGTTTCCTTTTGCTGGGATTTTCTGTTTTATTTATATTTTTACCAATATAAAAATCTAAAAAAGAACTTACTATTATTAAAAATAAAAAACGCCAATCCCACCAGCCATAAAATAAATAACTTACTGCGATGAGAAATATATTTCGTCTATCTTCTTTTTTACTGAAAAACAACCAGTAAGCAAAGAATACAATGGGCAAAAAAATTAAAAATTCTATAGAATTAAACAACATTTATTATACAAATTTTAATCTTTTTTTTACTTTTTCAATAAAATAATCAAATTTATTTTTTTTATTTTGTTTATTCATAAAGCTTTCAAAAAAAACAGCTTGTTCAACATAATCGTTTAAACTATAAAACACATTATTTTTTTCTATTATATCAAAAACAGAATTTATTTTTTCTAAATTTTCTTGAATTATTTTAAAATTAACATCTTTATCAAAAAAGATATTGTAATTTTCATTTTTTAAAAATTCTAATCTTTTTTGATGCAACTGCCATAATCGTTCTTTTTTTAATAATGGAAAGTTGTCAGACATAAGAGCACCAATGTATCCGTGAAGAGGATTTGGCTTCTCTGGATTATTTTCGTAATATTTTTTGTAACTAAAATAAGCTCCTACTTTTATTCCTTTTTGTATCATATGTTGAGAAAGCCCAATTTCATAATGGTTAATAACATCTGCTTTCTCATTTAATATACCGGTTTTTGAAAAATAACTTAATAAAGCATTTAATGCTTTATTTCTAATTATTAAAAAATATGATTGTATATGGTAATGCCTTTGAGGGCTGTCAAGCATTCCAAAATAATCTAAATTATTTGTTTCTGCCCAATAAAAAAAGTCATCAATTTTGCGAAGAAGAATACAAGAATCATTAATTAAGCCTAATGAAGAATAATTATCCATATTAATATCTTTCAACACTTTTGTCCACATTCCAAAATCCCAACCTTGATTTTTAACATATTTTATCTCAAAATTATTTTTTGTTACATATTCATTTTCACTTAAACTTAAAGTTTTATTATCATTTGTAACTATAATTATCTTTTCAAAATAATTTAAAAGTTCGTTCAAATAAGTTTTAACATATAAAGGAAATGTTTCAGTTTCAAAATATGTACTAAAAATACAAAGTGAATTATTTATCATAAAGAATTTTTCAGCAAAGAAACTACTTCATCCGAAGATATTTTCTGTTTTAGAAAATGAGTGTTAATATTTTTTTTAAGGATTTCGTTTTGTCCCAAAAAAATTAAGGTTAATCTAACTATTCTTGTTATTATTCTTATCTTTTTATTAAATAAATATGAATAAAGTTGAAATATTTTGTATTTTAAGCCTCCAAAGATTTGAATAGATGTATATATTTTCAATGAATTTTGTGAATATGTTTTAAATGAATTTGAGAATAATAATGAAGCAATTAGTATTCTAAGTATTGGTAATATTTCTTGCTTATTTGTGTAAATTAAATGTTTAAAATTATTTAAAATTTTATATTTTTGCGTGATTTCAAATTCTTTATTTTTAAATTTACTTCCAATATTTCCCTCATTATGAACTCGCCAAAAAGCATCTGGAGTATTTGAAACTAATTTATAATTTGCACTTTTTTCAAGAACTTTTAAGTGAAAATCAATATCTTGATGTCCTTCAAGATTTTCGTCCCATTTTAGGTTATTTTGTTTCAAAAATTCAGTTCGGTATGTAGGACAAAGAGGCAACCAAGGAGGCGAAAATGCAAAAAATTCTGTCATAGCAGATTTGAAATTAAAGGTAGATATTAACCAGTAGTCATTTTTATTAGAAATTGGCAACTCACCTCTTATTCCTTTTGAAACGCAGTAATCAATATTCGGATTATCATTTAAAAATTTTATTCTTTTTTCTAAAGCATAAGGGAATAGAATATCATCTGAATCCATAAAAACAATAAACTCACCGCTTGCATTCTCCAAACCTATATTTCGGCAAACCGGGGCACCTTTATGTTCAATTTTTCTTTTTAAAAACTTTATTCGTGTATCTTTTTTTGCTATTTTTTCAACTACCGCAAAAGAATTATCGGTAGAGGCATCGTCTACAACTACAACTTCCCAGTTTTGATATGTTTGATTGATAAGAGAATCTAATGTTTCTACAACCAATTTTTCTCTGTTAAAAAGGGGTATTATTATAGATACTATGGGTAAATCCATGTTTTTGTTTTATACAAAAAGTATTATAGGTGCTAAGCTTCGCATAATTATTGTAAAAAATATTTATAAAAGGGTGTAAATTTTACTGTTGTTTGATTTATAGTTATTTCCGATTCAAAATTGCGGTTTATTATTATTGCTTCTTTTGGCTGATATTTTTCAATAAAACTACGGAACGAGCGAGAAATAGTAGGTTGTGATATTTCGCCGTACTTTACTTCTATTGGTAAAAGCTCAGTTTGTTTGTTTACAACAAAATCTACTTCTGCTTTATCGGGAGCACGCCAAAAATGTTTGCTATGGTTTTTCCACCGGTTATGTTCTTTGAGCATATTATAAACAAAATTTTGAAATACAAATCCTAACTGACTATTTAAGTTAAAATTTCCCATTTGCCCTAAGGCATAATTTCGTAAACCTAAGTCGTTGAAATAATAAACCGGCGATTTGGTAATTTCTTTTAGCGGGTTTGTAAAAAACGGTGAAACATAATTGACTCAGAAAGTTTTTTCGGCATACCATAAATATTTTTTCAGAGTGGGCAAAGCAAGTCCGCAATCATTTACCAATCTACTGTAATTTATAATGTTAGCGTTTTGTGCTGCAAGAATTTTTATAAGTAATTGAAAAACGTCCGGTCTTTCTATTTTTAATAAAAATACTAAATCTTTTTCTACATAACTTCTGTAAATTCATTGATTAACAATAGCTTTTCGGAAATTTTATTTTCTGTTATTATTCGGGGGTATCCGCCAAAATTCAAATATTCATTTAATAATAAATCGGTTTGCTGTTTTTCTATTTCAAAAAATAAATTTAGTTTATCTTCGTATTTATAATTTGTTTTAAAATTAACAAATTCAAAAAAGTTTACGGGCATCATTTCAAACAAGCGTTTTCTGCCGGCGAGTGATTCGTGATTTTTTTCTTTCAATTCCAAACTTCCCGAACCGGTTATCACAAACTTGTATTTAAGATTTCTGTCGTATAAACCTTTCAGAAAAAGTCCGGCATTTTCTAATCGTTGTATTTCGTCTATAAATACAAAACCGTCTTGCCCTATTTCTAAATTATTTTTTTGTAGAAGTGTTTCTTGCGTCTTAAAATATGTCGAATGACTGTCGATATCTAAATTTAAAAATAATACTTTTTTATGTTCGGCTTTTAAATCTTTTATTATTTCGTTGAGTATGGTTGTTTTGCCTATTTGTCTTGCCCTGTGATAATTGCAAATTCTTTGTGTTGCAAATGATTTACAATTTCAACTTTTATATTTCGTTTTATAAAACCTACATATATTGTTTTAATCGGGTTAAATGCAATTCAAATGTATAAAATTATCGGGTTAAAAACAAATAACTGCTGAAATATTCTTTGCAATTTTTTTTTTTAAGAAGGATTATAAGCACAAAGTTTTGCGTAATTATTGTATAATGTTTCGTAAATTTTACGAAGATTTTATCTTTTTTTTCGCAGGTTTTACGAAATTTCAACAGACCGTATTCTAATTCCGGAAATTTAGTTGATTTTTACTCAAATTTGAAGAATTATAAAATTGCAAAAACAAGTATTATTGATACCGTGTTTTAAATTATAATTTTTTATTTATTTGTCAAATTTTGAATTACCGAAATATATTTTTTTTTAGTGAACCGGCATTTTATTTTAACTTAAGCAAGTTGTTGTATTTTTCTTTTATTTTTTCTTCACCGAAAAGCAATACTAATTTTTCTTTATTTTTTTGTTTTCGCTCTGATTCTACATTTGCATATTTTAAATCTTTCAGAATGTTTGCCAAATCATTTTCTAAACTATATATATTTGTTCCGACATTTTTTAGCAACTTGTATAGTGTATTTTTTTGTGGCATTAAAACTGTTGTGCCGTTTAAGAGCAAAGTTAGAATATTTCCGGCTGCCTGCGAACGCACTATTCCGTAAATTGCAATTTTTATGTTTGATAATAAATCATAATACTCGTTCAACGGCATAAAATCTGTGAGCGGGATAAATTTATCGGAGAATTTTTGGTAACCGTAATCTATAACAATTTTTTTATATCTGTCGGAATGACCATAAGAAAGGGGGCAATATATTTTATCAATATTCGACAAATCATGACGAGCAAGTAAATCAAAAACATCAATATGATTATTGGTAAATGCCTCAGAATTACCTATAATAACATTATTTTCATTATTTGTATTTATATTATTTTCTATTTTATCATTTAGTGATTGCTCTATGGATATATAATTAAAATCAATAAATTGAGCGTTGAAACCTGTGTGATTCTTAACAATTTCGTAATCTTCCGAGATATAATGTGCAAAATAATTTACTTTACGTGCTGCTTGGATATATTTATTTTCTGCTGACTTAATTTGTTTTTCTTTTTCTTTGTAACGCTTATAATTTTTATACAAAAATTCCGGATTTTTGCACCATATCATCTTATTTTTCAGATATTTTCGATAAAAACTTTTGGTTTTGGGAAGTATTATCGTTTTTTCGGAGTATTTTCTGTTGGGCGAGAAGCCGTCCGCGCCCCAGAATATCCACACAATCGGTATTTTAATATCTAAAGTGTTTAATAAATCAATCGTAAGGTTACTTAAATAATGTATATATAAACTTTCGTAAAGATTTATATCTTTTATTTTTTCTGTGATTTCGTCTAAATGCGTACCGATTTTTTCAATTTTAGAGTTTTTTGAATATTTTAAAGTTTCAAAAGATGAATATACAATATATCTGTTTTTTGTTCGAGTATATTTCTCTTCATTCTCAATAAAAAAGTCTAAAAATTTATCGTCGGGGGCAATGTGGAGGTTCATACATTTATTTTAGGTAACTCCTTAATTTTTTTGGCTGGAGATCCTACCATAAGAGCGTTGTCTTGTACGTCTTTTGTAACAACTGCACCTGCACCGATTATCACATTTTTTCCAATTTTAATATCAGGAAGAATCACAGCACCGGTTCCAACGAATGAGAAAGCACCAATCTTTACGTTACCTGAAATATGTACACCCGGACATAATTCAGAGTATTTTTCTATTATGCTGTCATGTCCGATAGTGCAATTCAAGTTTATTAAAACGCCTTCTTCAATCAGAATATCATTTGTGATAACAGCTCCGGTCATAATATTTGTGCCGGACATTATGGTGTTACCATAAGCTCCAATATTTGCATAAGGCGAAATAATGGAGTTTAACTCACCTCCGAGTCTTTTGAATTTTTCGCTTAATTGAAATCTATTTGTCGGGTTTCCAATTCCCAATACAAATCGATTATCAAATTCGAAAATTTTGATAACATCTTCTACCTCTTGAATTATTCTAAACTTACCGTATAGTTTATCTGTTGAAAATATATTTATATTATCGAAAAAGTGAAGGTTTTCGGTTTCATTTTTTTGATAAAATATTTGCAATACTTCTTTTGCAAATCCTTTTGCTCCTATTATTATCATAAATTAATTGATTATTTTACAATTTTTTTCAATCGTTTCATTTTGCAAGTCTGTATATAAAGGTAAACATAAAACTTGCAGGGTTATTTTCATTCTATAACCTCCCAGTGTCCTGATTTTTTTTCTGCCAATTCTTTGCAATTTTTCTTTATATTTAGTTAATCATTTTTTGTATATATTGCTCAATTTCTTCGGGTTTTGGTAGTTTTAGCATATACTTTTGTACAAATATTTGTTTATCCAAACTTGCTGTTGCATATTTTACCAAAGCATCGTTTTTGTTCGTGCATAACAAAATGCCTATAGGTTTGTTATCATCCTCTGTTTTTATTTCTTCATTGTAATAATTCAAATACGTATCTAATTGACTAATGTAATGCTGTTTGAATATGTCTGTTTTTAGTTCTACAAGAATATGGCATTTCAAAATTCGGTGATAGAAAACCAAATCAATAAAAAAATACTCGTCGCCTATTAAAATTCTTTATTGACGTGCCTCGAAACAAAAACCGTTTCCGAGTTCAAATAAAAAATTTTGCATATTATCAATCAATGCTTGTTCTAATTCATTTTCTGAAACCAAAGCATTGGAATTTAAGCCCAAAAACTCGAACATAAAAGGCGAATTAATAATATCTTGCGGGTCTAATTTTGTAGATTTTTCGTTAATAATTTCCGATAATTTCTCTTTATTTTTCGACAACCCGTTCCGCTCGTAATACAAGGTATTTATTTGTCGTTGTAATTCTCGTTTACTCCAAGTTCCTTTGATACATTCCATTTCATAAAAAGCACGTTTCAGAGGGTCTTCAATTCCCAACAGTTGCACAAAATGTGTGTATGAAAGATTGAACAATAATTTTTCGGCTGGTAGCGATAAATCATCTCTTCGTTTGAATTGTGCAATCAGTGATTTCTCAATTTCATTTCCCTGATTATTAATGATATATTCTTTGGAAGTTCTGTTAATTAAATTATTTTCTGTATTCTGTGGCAATTGTGCAACCAGTGGTTGCACAATTGCTCCAAGTTGCAAAATATAATTTTTAACGGCAGAGAATAAATTTTGATATTCGGAAAAAAACTGCCGATAAAGTTGCAAATTTCGTAATGAAAAACCATCTTTTGAATTTAATTTTTCTGCTAATTTTTGTAAAGTTTTTGTTCCGTATTCAGCACGGTCGTTGCCATTTTGTTCATAATTAACAATATAATAACCAACTAACCAATTTCGCACAGTTAGTGTAACATTTACAGATGCCGCAACCGCACTTTTTAAAGTGCTATGTGATTGATTATGAACTAATTTTCTATTTAAACAGAAAGTAAACCGATATAAACAGGAAACTGACGAATGAGCGGATAAAAATAAGCGTAAATTATTGCTATTTTCATTCCACTACCTCCATGTGTCCTGTTTTTTCTTCTCCAATTCTTTGCAGTTTTTTATTCAATTTCGTAACTATCAAAAAAAGAAATTTCTTTAAGGACATTTTTTGTATGAAATGCTATCTGGTCAAATAGTTTGTGAACTTTTAATCTGTTTATCGTTTCGTCTTTTGTTAAAATTCCGGCTTCGTAAAGCGTGAGTGTAGCATACAGCGTATCATTTGCTACGGGTCCCATAGTTATATCAAAATCGTGTATAACAACTCCTTTTCTGTTTGCAAAAACAAAATCTAACCAATCGGAATCGGCTTTCGCAAATTCTTTTATCTTGTATTTTTGTTGTGCAAACAATTCGTTGCTTATATCGTAAATAGATACGGTTGCTTTTGTGTTTGCGTTATTTATTCGTTTCTTTTTTATTGTTGCCCGGCGTTCTGCCTGATTTTGATTTGTTGTTGTATAAAATCCTTTGCCGAAATCTAACAAACGCTGTTCGGGTAAAATTTTCGGTTTTTCAACAACAAATATGCTTCCGTGAAATAGTTTCATTTTCGTTGTTTTATAAATTCTTCAATTTCTTGTACTACATAATCCATGCTTTGCGTGTGCAATATTTCGTAACCATCTTCTAAATATTCAAAAATATGATGAAGGGTAAATAAATTTAGTGCTTCGTTGCCGGAAATTTTATTTTTTATTTTATAATTTTCTAAACAAAAAATTATAAATTTTTGAATATCATTTAATTTTTCCATATTAGACAAAGTCCGGAAATTCAAATTTTTGAGTTGTTTTTTCTCTTTCCAATAAATCAAATAATTTATACGAACTTAAATGCCAGAGTTTTGTTTGTTCGTTGCTCAGAAACTCGTAAAGTTGAGTTTTGTAAAGATACGAAACCGCACTAAAAAAATCCATGTTTTTGTTTTCAATTATCAAGCGTACTATATCTATAATTAGAAATGGAATGAGTGCTGTATAATTGGTTGTGTTTTCTTTATTCATTTATAATCTTACAAATTTATTCATTTATAATTCAGCTTGCTATGGGCAAATTTTTTTTTTTAACCCAAGGCAAACCACCGTAAGCCACAAACAAATAAAAATAAGCGTGCATGATGGCTATTTTCATTATATTACCTCCCAATGTCCTGTTTTTTTACTGCCAATTCTTTTTATTAAATTTACATTTTGCATTTTACTAATATCACGTTTTATTGTTTCTACACTAACATTGCATTTTTTTGCAATTTCTTCTTGTGTAATGTTTTTATTTTCTGTTATATAAGTCAGAATAGCATTTGTTCTGTCATTTAAAGTGTCATTTAAAGTGTCATTTAAAGTGTCATTTAAAGTGTCATTTAAAGTGTCATTTA
>JAFGXO010000083.1 GCA_016936595.1 Bacteroidales bacterium
ACCCTAAAAGGCTAAAAAATATAAATCATTTCAAGGAACTATTATATTTCGGCACTATTGCCGCTTAAATTTTTAACGAACTATTGAAAAAAAAAAAATAGTTTAATTAATTCACAAATATTATACCAAATGTTTTTATAAAATAGTCCAAAACTATTTTATAAATTACATTGGTAAATGCCGATGCTATATTGATTTAGTTCAAACGAGTTTTTGCGAAGTTTGGACTAATTTCAATGTGCAATCGGTATTACATAGAAAAAACGTTTTGTTTGTTAATTTTGCAATATTTACTTTACTTAGTAATAAAAATTTTGTATTCATACAACTTTCAGAATAGTTATTTATTCCCCCTTAAAAAAGGGGGAAGGGGGATGTTTTTCTACTTAAACATTGCAAGACGGGCTTTTTTTATGTTTTGGACACAAATAAAAATCATATTATAAATGAAAAAAATCGGCATAATTTCAGACACTCATACATATTTAACAGATGAAATATATAAGTTTTATAAAGATGTTGATGAAATTTGGCACGCGGGAGATATCGGAAATATAGAAACAGCCAATAAATTAGCTGATTTTAAGCCATTTAGAGCTGTTTATGGAAATATTGACGGCTCAGATATTAGAAATATTCATCCTGAAAATCAACGTTTTATGATCGAAGGTTTAGACGTTTGGATGACACACATTGGTGGTTATCCGGGAAAATACGATATGCGTGTTAAACCTCAGATTTTTCAGAAACCGCCAAATATTTTTATTTCCGGGCATTCACACATATTAAAAGTTCTGTTCGATAAAAAGCTGAATTTATTGCATATAAATCCCGGAGCTTTTGGTATCTCAGGCTTTCATCAAGTGCGAACAGCTGTTCGTTTAGTTTTGGATAATACAAATATTAAAGATTTGGAGGTTTTGGAACTTCCAAAATATAAAAAAACAAAATAAGACTTTATTGCAGATAATTTAGAAAGAGTTATTTATGTGATTATTTTCAAATAAATGAAAAACATCATGTATAACACTCATTAAAAACATTTTTCTTTCTAACTTAAAAAATTATTTTTGCACCAAACAAAAAAACAACAAAAAATTAAAATTATGGCAGACAAATACGGAATTAAAGCAACCCTTGACCGTTTAGGGATAAAAGAAATTAATTCAGGGGCTACTACCGGAACTGTTTGGTTTGAAACAACAGGAAAAGTAATTGAATCTTTTGCTCCTGCTGATGGCGAACTTATCGGTAAAGTACAAGAAGCTTCTAAAGAAGATTACAATAAAATAATGGAAACCGCCAAAGAGGCATTTAAAGTTTGGCGTGAAGTTCCTGCTCCAAAACGTGGAGAAATTGTACGTCAAATGGGACTTGAATTGCGTAAATACAAAGAAGATTTAGGCCGTTTGGTTTCTTACGAAATGGGTAAAATTTATCAGGAAGGTCTAGGCGAAGTTCAGGAAATGATTGATATTGCTGATTTTGCAGTTGGACAATCTCGTCAATTATACGGTTTTACAATGCAATCTGAACGTGAAAAACACAGAATGTTTGACCATTACGAACCACTTGGTATTGTAGGTGTTATTTCAGCTTTTAATTTTCCTGTTGCAGTTTGGGCTTGGAATACAATGTTAGCACTGATTGCAGGAGATACAGTAGTTTGGAAACCATCTTCAAAAACTACTCTTTGTGCTGTAGCAACTCACAATATTATGGCTAATGTTCTTAAAGCTAATAATTTACCAGAAGGTATTATTAACCTTGTAATTGCAGGTTCAAAAGTTTTAGGTGACGATTTCTTAGATGACAAACGTATGCCTTTAATTTCTGTTACAGGATCTACAGCTATTGGTCGTCGTGTTGCCAGCAGAGTTGGACAACGTCTTGGCAGAACTATTCTTGAATTAGGTGGAAACAACGCAATTATTGTTTCAAAAGAAGCAGATCTTGACATGGCACTTAGAGCAATTGTTTTTGGATCAGTTGGTACAGCAGGACAACGTTGTACTTCTACACGTCGTTTAATTGTTCAGGAAGATATTTATGACTCTTTGGTACAAAGACTTGTAAAAGCGTATGAAAGTGTTGCTCAAAAAATTGGTCACTCACTTAATCCTGACACATTAGTTGGTCCACTTATCGACAAAGGTTCAGTAGAAGCTTATTCTTGGGCTATTGGAGAAGCTCAAAAAGAAGGCGGTAAAGTTCTTTTTGGAAACAAAGTTCTTTCCGGCGAAGGTTTTGAAACAGGTACTTATGTTGTTCCTACAATTGTTGAAGCCGAAAATCATTACAATATTGTTCAGGAAGAAACATTTGCTCCTATTCTTTACATTATGAAATACAAAACAATTGAAGACGCAATTGAATTACACAATAATGTGCCTCAAGGGCTTTCTTCTGCTATTTTCTCTCGAAATATGCTAGAAACAGAGTTGTTTATTTCCGGTTCAGGCTCAGATTGCGGTATTGCCAACGTAAATATTGGTACATCAGGAGCTGAAATTGGTGGAGCATTCGGTGGCGAAAAAGACACAGGTGGCGGACGTGAATCAGGTTCTGACTCTTGGAAAATATACATGCGTCGTCAAACTACAACTATCAACTTTGGTACTTCGCTTCCATTAGCGCAAGGTCTTAAATTTGATTTTTAGTAGCCTTTTAATATAGTAAAAAACGCTCCAATTATTGGAGCGTTTTTTTGTATATAATTGTTAGACTGTAATTAAAAAAAGTTTGATTATTTGCAAAAAAATGACTTATATTGATTAGATTTTTGTTTATAAATGATTTTTGAGTCAATTGAATGAATACTTTTACTATTTTAACAACGTTCTTATATAATAAATTCAAAAAATATATTTTATGAAATCACTTTTTACTTTAGTGCTAATGTTGTTGTCTGTTTCAGTTTTTTCACAAAAAATAGATGCAGCATTGTATTTTAATTCGGATTATGCTTATTTTTTTAAGGATAATATTGCCGTAAAATATCAATTAAACATAGAAAAATCAACAATGGATATGTTCCTCATTTTTTTTTGTTGTCATGATTGATTATTCAAATTGTGAAAATGGATTTACTAAAAATATTATAAAAATCAATAATAAAATAGATGCATTAATGGATACTTGCAGCAAGACAATTTTTAAAAAAGAAAAGATTAAAATCATACCATTTATTGAAATTACAAGTGGATTTACTGAAATATATCAGTCAAGACATGACCATTATCCGCCACCGCCAATAAATGAAGAAGAAATTTTAAATGAAATAGACAAATAAAATGAAACATCAGGGATTATTATAAAATGAATTAGAAGTATTGCTAACATTTGCCTGAAAAACAGCGGGTTTTCGGTGTAAATATTTATATATGAATAAACTTTGAACGAAAAACTAAAAATGGACATTGTTTGAAAAATCTCAAATTTCGGGCAAGTTCAGTCAATTAAAATTCCCCACTCCAAAGAAATCGGTTGATTTTCTACAACCGGGGATTAAAATGCAAAGAATAATTGACTTATTGAAATAGTTTTAATTGTTAATTATTCAAAGAATCACATTTATGTTATTTTGAATAACCAAATTCTGAGTGATTACAAAAATTAATTTATAAAGTATCTTGACTAATAAAATTTTTTATAACTTTGACTAAATTAAGAAAATAATATGACTCAAATAAAAAAAATATTAAAAAAATACTCATATATTGTTGTTTTGTTGATATTATCAGCTAATAATTTGTATAGTCAAAATTCAACAGTTGTCGATAGTTTAGAAAAAATTATCAAAAAAAATGTTTTCGACTCAACAAGAACAATTGCATATTTGCAGTTATTTGAATTATATTTTCAAACCGATACTTCAAAAGCATATTTGTGCCTTTCTCAATTATCAGACGAGATAGATAAAGAAAAATATGAAATTTCTTCCCAGTGGATATTTCAACTAGGCAATTTATATTATCAATATAAAAATGACTTTAAAAATGCAATAAAGTACTTAAATTTAGCATACGAAAAAGCAAAAGATGAAAATCGTGACATTCAAATATATTACGAATGTTGGTTAGGTTATATTTATTCCAGCATGGGAGAACACGAAAAAGCGAGAAAACATTTATTAAATTCAATTGAAACAGCCGAAAATAAAGAAATTATCAAATATTTACCTTTTGCATATCTTGTTTATGCTTTTGAATTAAGAAATGCTGACGAATTAGATAAAGCAATCACTTATTTTACAAAAAGTTACGAAAAATCAAGTGAAATTAATGATAGCACTTATATACACGTAGCCTTGCACGAAATAGGCAATATTTATACTATGACCGGGCAATATGATTTAGCGATTGATTACCACAAGAAAGCCTTGTTAATTAGGGAAAAGATGAATGCCCCTGCTTATTTAATGTATTCTTACAATGATATTGCTAACGACTATTTTTATATGGATAGCATAAATACAGCAATAGAGTATTATCAGAAAGCTGAATATATTGCAAAAAACACAAATGATAAATATGTTTTATTTGCGATTTTAGCCGGTTTAGCAAATTGCCACTCATATATTAATGATTATGACAAAGAAGCTTATTATCTGTCTGAAATGTTAATAATTGCAGATGAATTGAAAATTAAAAGTTTATATAAAGATTTGTATCAACAATTGTATTTACACAACAAAGTTTTGAAACAATATCCCGAAGCACTACAGTTTCTTGAACTAGCCGTGTTATATAAAGACTCCGTTTCAAGTGAAGAAATACAAAAGAATTTAAATGACCTTGACAAAAAATATGAATCAGTAAAAAAAGATAAGGAATTGATAGAAAATCAGTCTTATATGCAGAAACAAAGGATGATAATTGTTTTTACGATAATTGGGTTATTTATTTTTGCAGTTTTTATTATAATTGTGTTAAGACAATACAGACAGAAAAAAGAAGCATTTGATAAGCTTGAAACTCAAAATCAGGAAATATTACAACAAAATGAAGAAATACAAAGCCAAGCCGAACATTTAGAGCAGGCAAATATTGAAATTACAAACCAAAAAAATATTATTGAAAAAAGCCATCATCAAATTACAGCAAGTATTAATTACGCTAAACGGATACAAGAAGCTATTTTACCAAAAAATGATTTGATAAAAATGTTAATACCGGAACATTTTATTTTATATCTCCCTAGGGATATTGTTAGTGGCGATTTTTATTTCATAAAGTTGTATAAAAATAAGTTATTTATTACAGCAGCAGATTGCACCGGACATGGTGTGCCGGGAGCATTTATGAGTATGTTGGGCTTTGCTTTAATAAATGAGTTAATCAGAAAGCCTGAAATTCAAAACCCAGCTCAATTGCTTGATGAATTGCGAAATCAAATAAAAACTTCGTTGCAACAAACCGGAAAATTTGATGAAGCTAATGACGGATTGGATATCGCATTATTATCCATAGATATAGAAACAAATGTTTTAAATTTTGCCGGTGCAAACAACCCGCTTTTTTTGTTTCGTAATAATGAACTTGTTGTTTATAAAGCAGATAGAATGCCTATTGGTATATATATTAAAGAGAAACCGTTTACAAATCAAATAGTTGAATTGAAAAAAGATGATATACTTTATGTTTTTTCCGATGGATTTGTTTCTCAATTTGACGATAAAAAGAATGAGACTTTTAAAATCAAACGATTTAAAGAATTATTAACAAAAATTCATCAAAAATCATTATCAGAACAAAAAGAAATTTTAGAAGAAGAATTAAGCAATTGGAAAGGAAGTAATTTACAAACCGATGATATTTTGGTTATTGGAATAAAGATTTGTTAAAATTAGATTATTAATATTCAGAATGACAAATGCACTTAAAATTTGTTGGTTTCAATAGCGAAAAATATCACACAAAATAAATATCAGATAATAATGCTAATAAATAGTTGAAAAGTACTTGCAGGAACAAAACATCAGCCAGAGGCATCTTGCCTAAATCAGGTGTTTTTACCTGAGTTAAACAAAACACCTAAGATGTTGATTTTTAGTTTTTTATTTCAGCCATTAATCCACATTTTTAATAATTGATTTTTTTGATTATTTATACCGAAATGCTTTAAAATATCCGATTTCATTTTCTTAAAATCGGTTTTAAAGTCAATCGGCATTACTTGCTTGTAAAAAATAATTCTCGGAATTATTTTAACAAT